>JAKITZ010000173.1 GCA_021647805.1 Robiginitomaculum sp. | reverse complement strand
AAGCCGAAGAACGCGAGACCCTTGGGTTCATCTCGATAACCACCAAGCGGCCATCTTTGGGGTTAACCGCAAACTGCACATTCGAGCCACCGGTTTCGATGCCGATCTCGCGCAGAACATCAATCGAGGCATTACGCATCATCTGATATTCACGGTCGCTCACGGTCAAAGCCGGGGCAACAGTGATGCTATCGCCGGTATGAACGCCCATCGGATCAATGTTCTCAATGGCGCAAATGATGATGCAATTATCCGCTTTGTCGCGAACAACTTCCATTTCAAACTCTTTCCAGCCGACAATGCTTTCTTCGATCAAAACTTCGGTGGTGGGAGATGCTTCAAGTCCAGAGCTGACTATTTGGTAAAATTCTTGGCGATTATAGGCAATACCGCCGCCAGTGCCGCCAAGGGTAAAGCTAGGGCGTATAATCGCCGGCAAACCAATTGCTGCAAACGCTGTTTCGGCTTCTTCTATATTGTGAGCTAATCGGGATTTTGGGGTTTCTAATCCAATTTTTTTCATGGCCGTGCGGAACAAATCTCGATCTTCGGCCTTGTCTATGGCTCCAGCTTTTGCCCCGATCATTTCGACACCGTATTTTTCTAGTGTGCCATCGCGATTCAAAGAAAGCGCCGTGTTAAGAGCCGTTTGTCCGCCCATGGTCGGCAGCAAAGCATCTGGTCGCTCTTTGGCAATTACCTTGGCGACCATTTCAGGGGTTATAGGCTCGATATAAGTAGCATCTGCCATGTCCGGATCGGTCATAATGGTTGCCGGATTAGAGTTAATCAGGATCACCCGATAACCCTCTTCGCGCAAGGCTTTGCAAGCTTGCACCCCCGAATAATCAAACTCACAAGCCTGACCAATTACTATTGGTCCGGCACCGATAATCAGAATGGACGAAATGTCGTCGCGTTTTGGCATGATAAACCCTTGTCCAAGTTGACAGTGTTTAGCTTTATGAAGAAGATTAGCCAAGAGAGAATTTGATAAATCGACAACTGATTGCGACTTTGTTTCAACCACGTTATTATATTGCAATAATTTGTATCGGAAACAGTGATGAAATTTGCAATACCGAAAGCCACAGAAAAAACCAGGCACATGCTGATCATCGCTTTGTTAGCTTTTCTTGCAGCGGCGGCGGGGGTTTTCACCATGCCGGTGCTCGATCGTGATGAAGCTAGGTTTGCTCAGGCCGCCACCCAGATGCTGGAAACTGGTGATTATGTAAATATTAGGTTCCAAGATGAAGCCCGTAATAAAAAACCGGTCGGGATTTATTGGGCGCAAGCTTTGTCGGTTAAAGTGTTCTCCGATGTGCAGGCTAGAGAAATATGGGCGTATCGCATTCCGTCACTACTGGCGGCAATACTAGCGGCAGTGGCTACATATTTGGCGGGCTGCTATTTGGTTGGCCGCCAAGCAGCTTTTACTGGCGCAGCCTTGTTAGCGGTTTCGGCGTTGTTTGGCACAGAAGTTGGCATTGCCAGAACCGACGCGGTTTTATTAGCCAGTACAACATTGATGATGGCAGTGTTGGCTGCTTTGCGCTATGGCAGTTTTCGCGGTGCGGCGTTGTTGTTCTGGGTAGCAATGGGCTTAAGCATCTTGATCAAAGGCCCGTTGGGGCCGGCTTTAGTGATATTGACGCTAGGGGCGCTGTTCGTTTGGGAACGAAAAGCAAATTGGTTGCGACCATTGCTGGTCTGGTGGGGGCCATTATTGGCCATAGCTATTGTTTTGCCTTGGCTTTGGGCAATCCAGCAAGCAACAGATGGTGCGTTTCTTCGTGATGCTTTGGGTGGTGATTTTGCTGCTAAAATTGCCGGCGGTAAAGAACATCATGGTGCGCCACCGGGCTATTATACGTTATTGCTGGTGTTTACTATCTTCCCGGCCAGTTTCTTCTTATTGCCGGGAGTATTCAAAAGCTGGCAAATACGGCAAAAACTACAAACAGGCTCCGACACTAAATTCTTAATTGCTTGGGCAGTTCCGTTCTTCTTAGTGCTGGAATTAGTACCAACTAAATTAGTGCATTATCCATTATTGGTATATCCGGCGATCGCTTTGATCTGCGGACTTGGTTTGCAGCATTTGGCGGAATTTCGTTGGTTAAAAAATATCTCAACTGGTTTGGCAATGTTAACGCCCTTGTTGGTTGTTGCTGCGATTTTCTATTTGCAATCAGATGAGAGTCTTGGGGTTTGGGAATCCTGGATTGTTACTTGGATTGTTACTTGGATTGTTGTTGCTATACTAGTTTCTGCATCAATTATGGTGGTGCTATTCGCAATAAGAAATCAAATTTCTTTTGCATTACTGCTAGCAATTACGGCTGGTTTATCATGGCATATTAGTTTGCGAACCTTAATAGTCCCGAGCCTTCCATTGGTTAAAACTAGCACTAATATCAGTAACTCACTTGCTAAAAGGGGTTTGCATCCGAGGTTTTCTGATTTGAAATCATCAGACGTTATGTCGGTTAATTATACCGAACCAAGCTTGGTTTTTGCTCTGGGTACCGATACGATTATGACTGGTGATGAAAATGCTTTTGCTAAATATCAACAATACCAACCATCAGTGATCGTTTATTCACTGGAAAATTGCCTTGAGCAATCTCTTCAAGCTAATCAAGATCATCAACTTGGAGAGCTTTTGAACACTATCAAGCAAGTAGATGATTTGTGTCCGATAGCTGTAGTACCGCCATTTCGTGGTTATAATTATTCGCGTGGCGATTGTTTAAGCGTGCATATATTTACCATGCGACAATGTAAGTGATTGCAAAACCATTGCGATGGTTGGATAAACCTCGTAAAATCGCTGGAAACTTCATAAAACCCAAGGCTTCATAAATGACCAAGTTACGTGAAACAGTTAAGTTTCCAATGAATGAGGCGAATAAACTTGTGGCCGGGTTGATGAAACCTGATCCAAAGACATATTGGGTCGATTTTTTGCTTTCTATATCGTTTGGTTGGGCTGGGTTTGCTTTGGCTTTGTTGAACCCGTGGAATTCCCTTTTTGGTGTTGTAGGCATTATTATATCTACATTTGCTCTTTATCGGGCAGTGTTATTTACCCACGAATTGACGCATTTGAAGTCTGGGACTTTTAAGTTATTTCGCCTTGTTTGGAATGTTTTGTGTGGGTTCGCGCTGTTGATACCGGCATTTACATATCATGGCGTTCATCGTCATCACCATGTCCATGATGTTTATGGAACCAAAGAAGATGGCGAATACCTACCCTTTGGCGCCGGTAATCCTTTTGGCATTATTGGTTATATGTTTTTGATATTCATTTTGCCGGGTTTTTTTGTGTTACGGTTTTTAATATTAGGGCCGATATCGTGGGTTATACCGCCATTGCGCCAGCTGGTCTGGGGCAGCTTTTCTTCTTTGACTATTGATCTTACCTATGTGCGGCCAATGCCCGGTGCCAAAGATCCCAAAACTATCTGGTTTTTACAAGAACTTGCCGCTTGTTTCTATGGTTGGTCGGCAATAGCTCTGGTTTATTTTGCAGTGCTACCCGTAAAGGCATTATTGCTATGGTATGGCATTGCAGTGTTGATTTTCCTACTTAATTCTTTGCGAACCTTGGCAGCGCATGCTTATCGAAATCCCGGCGAAAAACAATTATCCCTTGATGAGCAATTTCTTGATTCTGTAGATGTTCCCGGTCATGCGATTATTACTACGCTTTGGGCGCCAGTTGGCTTGCGCTTTCATGCAACCCATCATTTGTACCCACGTATGCCATATCACAATTTACCAAAAGCATACGAGCTGTTGAAAAATGGGCTAAGTGATAATACGGTTTTTTTAGAGGCCACAAGAAATAATTTGCCTGATGCTTTAATGCGGTTATGGCGTGATGCCAGTGAAGTTAACCGCAAGAAAATTTGATTTAAGTTAAATTTTTAGTGGCCGGATTTACTGTAAGACAAAAGCATAATTAACTAGGCGCAAGCGCGCCTCGGCGACCATTCGCCGCGCCGTCGCAGGCGTGAGCAAAGCGAACAGTAAGTTTTATTTTTGGGCACTTTGTCGATGACGACTGAATAGGTGTCTTGTTTATAGACCTCGTAAGGGATGTTTTGAGTTTCCAGCCAGCCACGTAGCTTGGTGTCATCCCAGCCGGGCTGGCCTTGATCCAGAGTGAAGGAAAATAACTCAAACTTATGATTGCTGCGAATGCGCAATTTGCTAAGCAGGTAGAGCAGGGTGAAACTGTCTTTGCCCCCTGACAGGCAGAGCATGACCCGGTCACCTTTTTGGATCATATTGAAATCAGCAATGGCCTTGCCGGTGTAATGCAGCAGTTTCTTTTCCAGCTTGGCCAGTTGTTTGTTTGCGACGTTCATGAGGATGCACCGAGATTTGTGGTTCAAAGGGAAGGGATTTTAATATATTACGGCGGGTATATCACTTCGGAGCCGTGTCGGTTTTTGTTAAGATGGGCCAGGGTGCTTGTTTCCGTACTTGAATCCAGGCTGCTATTCTTACAATATCATTCCAAGGGCTATCTTTCAGCTTGAAAACAAGTGGCAATATTTCCCCGCACATTTATGTGCTGTTGACGATTTTGGTGACATTTTTTTCCTATCTGGGTTTTAAAACCTTGGGTCAATTGGACGAGTGGTTTTTTCTGCCTATCTTTGGTTTGGCTGTGTCGTGGGGGCTTGCCAATTTTATTCGCCAGTGTCGCGGTTTGAGTGCGTTTCATGTCGATACCAATATCCGTCTATTGTCATTGTTGCAGCGGGCCGTGGTGCGTTACGCTGTCTGGATGGTGGTGCTGTTTGTCGGTTTGACATTTCTGCAGAGCCACTCGTTTTACCAGCGTTACGATAAGAGTGTTCAGTTTCTGGATGTTTTTTTCGAACTTTATCTGATTGCAGGGTTGCCCTACTTTCTTTTGACGCTGATATTCAAGGCGTCTCGGATCGAGGATTTTTACGACCCAGCTGTGCGTTTTATTCATATCATTAAGCAGATTGGTCTTGGTCTGTGGCGTCGCCATCGCAGGCCGTTTGCGGTTTTGTCAAAGCCATATAATAGAAAGGTTTTACTGAATCTGGTCATGCGTGCTTACTTTATCCCTTTTATGGTGGTACAAGTTTACGCAAATATGAACAACGCCCTCCGTTTCTCGGCGGATGGTTTTCAGGACTACAACTTGATGGCGATTTTACTGTGGTTATCGTCATTATTGTGGTTTATGGATGCCCTCTGCGCAGGTGCGGGTTATAGCATTGAGTCACGCTGGGCTGAAAATCGCAGTCGTTCCATTGATATGACCGTGGCTGGCTGGTTGGTTTGCATGGCTTGTTATGAGCCGCTTAATCAGGTGACGGGCACGCTATTTCCGTTTGGGCCATTTATTGCCAATATTGCGCCTCAGAGTTTTGCATTTGCTGATCAGCCGGCTAT
>JAKITZ010000172.1 GCA_021647805.1 Robiginitomaculum sp. | reverse complement strand
GCAGAATTTCAAAACTTAAAAGACTGGTTTGAAGGGGTGGGCGAGGGTGAGGCGGTAAAAGCCGGCTTTGCTATGGGATTGGAATTGTTCAGTGACTTAGCTGCTGATTCCGATGAAGCCAAAAAGGCCAAAAAAGTATTGTTCGGGCAAAAGTCACGAAATTAGGATCGAGGCTATTCCGACAACTGTTGTTCTATAGTTTGCTTTAGCAGTTCTATTACAAAACTTATGTCCTCTTTGTTGGTGCGCGGGTTGATGGTGCAAAGCCGCAGCACCATTTTCCCGTCCAAGCGTGTCGGAGCCATCATTGCCTTGCCGGAGGCCATGATTTGCCGAACTACATTGATCAGGATTGCCTCTGCATTCTTAGCGGGTAACTCATCGAGCAAATTAGAGCTAAAGGTCAAAGTGCATAGTTGCGCCGGTGTGCAAATGCTCCAGAATTTCGGATCGTTTTCAATGATCGTTTGGGCGTGTTTGGCCAACATAAATCCTCTATCCACCGCGGCGCCAAAATTCTCTAAACCAAAGACTTTAAGCGACAGCCAGAATTTTAATGCTCTAAATTCGCGGGTTAATTGTACGCCATAATCACAATAATTTATTTGTTGTTCAGTAGCTTCACTGTGATCAAAGATTTCCAGATACTCTGCTTGCACACGAAAAGTATCCGATAAGTGTTGCTCGTTGCGAACCAACAGACAACCAATTTCGTATGGCTGAAACATCCATTTGTGCGGATCTATGGTGATGCTGTCTGCCTGCTCGATGCCGTCAAGTAATTTGCGTTTCGTGGACGAAAGGATAGCTCCGCCACCAAATGCAGCATCAACATGTAGCCATAAGCCTTCACCCTGGCAGAATTTTGCCAATTCGTTTAGAGGGTCAATCGCCCCTGTATTAGTGGTTCCGGCAGTAGCTACTATACAAAACGGTACCATTCCACGGGATCGGTCATCATCAAGTTTTTGCTGCAAAGCCCTAACATCGACACGCCCCATAGCATCGGAGGCAATTATCCGCGCCTGATAAGGCTGAAACCCCAAAATGGCCAAGTCTTTGCGAACTGATGAATGGGTTTGATCGGAAAAATAAATGGTGGCATTGGTCATATTACCGCGTAATTTAACCTGTCTTGCTACGGCAATAGCGGTTAAATTAGCCATCGAGCCGCCGCTTACGAATAAGCCACCGGAACCAGATGGGTATCCGAATAATTGCTTTAGCCAATTTAGAGCCTTTATCTCGATAGCTGCCACGCCTGATGGGCCTAACCATGCTCCGGCGAAAATGTTATAAGCCGAAGCCAGCATGTCACCGACAGCCGAAGCAAAATTACTAGGCCCGGGAACGAAGGCAAAATACCTAGGGTGGTTGATGTTCATAGTGTTATTTAAGGCATTTGAATTTAGCTCTGCCAGTACCTCCAAAGGATCAGAGCCGTGTTCTGGTGGTTCTTCGTTTAACCATTTACTTAACACTTGAGGGTCAGAAGCCTTGCCAACAGGTAAATCTGCCAGTGTGTCATGGTGGTCAATGATCATATCCAGAGCTGCTTGGCCAAAGCGCTGCATTTGTTGGCGGGTTAGTGAAAGCTGTGGGTTATCGGCAGTCATAAGGAATCTCCGCGTAGTTATCGTCACAAATGTTACTATAGTTATTGTGTGTATTGCAAAATTCCAAGATGTGAAAGCTATTTATCAATAAGCTTGGCGGTAAAATGGAAGGGGTTTTAGTCATTTACCGCTTGATATTCGGTGATGAAGCAGGAAAACCGGTAAATAAAAAATATTTTTTCAATTATTATTTACAGCAAATAAAATAACTGTTTCGCTAAAGGTTACCAAAGAGGTGAAAATTATAACCTATGGAATCATTTTAGAATCAAGGTTTTTATAAGTCAGGTGTTTTTATTGTTAACTCAGGTAAACAAAGGGTTCCCATCAAGTTCCGCGGTAACGATTATTAACGGCTGTTTTGTTAACTAAACAGCAACCCCATTGTTTAAAAATACCCAAGCAAAAGAACTTTGCAAATGGTGAAACGCGCTGGACATACTTAAAAAAGTACGGTGGCGCATGGAGACGGGGAGAACGATAATGGCGTTCACAGATGTTGAAGTAGCAGAAGCTCACGCAGCAATTGCAGCAGAGCCAAGTGGTGACGAATTAAACAAACTTGGATTGATATATTCCACCGGCGATGGTCGGATGATGGATTTCATCGAGGCTCATAAATGGTTTAATCTTGCAGCTTTTAAGGGCTGTAATGCTGCCAAGACTTATCGGGCAGAACTGGCCGATGAAATGAGTTCCGATGATGTTGCCGAAGCCCAACGGGCTGCCAGAGAATGGCTACACGGTAACGCTTAAGCAATCCATCTTAGGTTATTGTATCGGTAGCAGGTTGTAGTTTACCCCAAAAGTTACGGGAAGCGCATCTCTAATGTATTGTTGCATAAACAGGTTTATATTGCCGATGGTAGAACGTGGCACATAGATCACGTCGCCTCTTCGAAGCGGTGTCATGTCGGTGCGCGCTCCTCTGCCTAAGAGTGATTTTAAGTCGATAACTTTTAGCATTGGCGAACCACTAGGGTGGCGGCGTACCAGAATAACATTTTTGGTTTTTGCTGTGTTGGTAAATCCGCCAGCCATCATTATTGCTTCTAATGTTCCAATTTGCCCTGGCAGTTCAAATATACCCGGTTGTCCGACTTCGCCGCCGATGAATATCCGTTGCGATCCAAAAGCAAGCGGTGCTAATTCCAATTTTGGATCTATTAATTGGTTGCTAAGCGCGACGCTAAGCCTTTGTTCAAGTTGTTCTATTGTCAGGTTCGCAGCCATAATTGGCCGCGCCAATGGCATTACCACTCGTCCATCGGGGCCAACGATAAGCGTTTGGTTTAATTCCGGAGCCGAATAAACAAATACGTTTAATTGATCGCCGGGCAATAACAAATATATCGGGTCGCTTTCGACCCAAGCACGAAATTGCCCTTGATTTAGGCTGTTGCGACGCAAACTCGGTCTTTGTTGCTGAGTTGTTTGCGGGAATCTATATTCTGATTGGCTATTTTTCCGTGGCATTCCTTTATTTTGGGGCGCAGGGGCGCTCATTGAATAATATTGTTTTTGTGGATTAGGTTCAGCGCAACCTGCTAAAACCAGCAAGAAAACAAGAGATATGGCCGTAAAATAAGTTATTTTCACAATAAAGACTCAAAATAGTTTCAATAAACACAAAGTTAACAAAAATGGTTAGGATTTGTTAAACAGAACTTGCGAAAGATAGATAACGAATCTTTTAGGGTTGATTTAGGCTTTGTGCAGAATGCAGAATATAGACCAAATTCAGGGGCTAGGTCGCCGTAAACCGGCAAATATGGCGGTGCGCGTATGAACGCCCGCGGTATGAATGCTCATTCTTCTGGTTGGGAAGGCGTTGCGTCATTGTCGATGCTTGACCTAATAGGCAAGTTGTGGCGGCAATTACCGATCATGATCATTGTTTTTATTGTTTTATTTGCCTTGGGTATCTTTGGTGCAATGGGGCTAAAGAAAGAATATACATCGAATGGACGGATTTTGGTTCAATATGGCGAGGAGTATATCTATAACCCGGTGATTGGCACTGCCGGGCAGGGAACCGCTTATTCCACTGATCAAATGATACAGGCCGAAGTTGGTTTTTTTACCGCAGTCATCCTAAAAGAGCGGGTATTGCAGAAAATCGGTTTGCGCAAGTTATATCCAAAACTTGCTGCCAGTTATGAAATTAACCCCGCCAGCCGTGATCAGATAATGGGGCAAGCGCTTGAGGAAATGGCTAAGAACCTTGGCGCTTATACCGCTCCGAACCAGCCATTAATCTCGGTTAGTTTTCGTCATGCCAGCCCACAAATTTCCGTTTTGGTTTTAAACGCGATTATTGACGAGTATTTGATTTATCGTCGCGAAGTTTTGCTTGATGATGGAAACGCGCAATACGGTGCTGAACGCAAAAACTCGGAAGTCAAATTAACTGAAATAAACACAAAATTGTCAAGATTTTTGGCCGCCAATGCTATTGGTGACTTTTTGGCGGAGCAATCCGCAGCTGGCATCCGGTATGCAACATTAAGCGATCAATTACTTGCGGCCAAGACAAGGCAACGCGAAATCGATGCTGGTATTCGCGCTCATAAAGATCGCTTGGCAATGATCCCTGCGCAAATTTTGTTATATACCGAAGATAACTCTTCTGTTGAGCTTACGGCTCTGCAAATCCAGCGCGAACAATTACTTTCAAGGTATAAACCCGGCTCAAAACCGGTTCAGGCAATAGATGCCAACATCAGACGCTTGCAAAATTTCATTGCTGCGGGCAACAATCGAGATATGGGCGCGAAAAGAACCGGAGTGAATTTGGTTCACCAAACATTGCAGTCGCAGAAGCTATCTTTGGAGTCAGAGGCGCAATCGATTAAAGAGCGGATTTCTATTCTCGGATCGCAAATTTCCCAAGTAAGAGCCAAGCAGCGCAAATTGCAAAGACTGTTTCCAGAGTACCAAAGACTTGCTGGCAAAGTAACTGTCTTGCAAAGCGCCGTTCAGCAGTTTTCGACCAGAGAAGAACAATATGCTGCCAAGCGTAATTTAGCTGAACATGCTTCAAATAATATTCGTGTGATCGAACATCCGGTTATTCCGTTTGAAGGAAAATCAATGAAGCGTCCGGCGGCAATCCTAGCATTTTTATTTGCTGGGTTTACTGCCCTGATGCTTGGTTTGGCAATTGTGTTTTCGCAAATTTCTCGCCGTAATAGACAAGCACTGGTAAACTCAGGGGGCGGGTATGTCCCGCCGCCGTCGCAACCACCTTCACCATCTGGTGGCATACAGGTTCAAACCGCACAAAACCAGCCACAGGCGAACGCAGCAATCAATAGCGGTAATATACAGCCAGTCATGGCCGGCACAAATACTGCTTATCACGGTCAAATGCCACCATTTGATCAGCAAAACCCTCAAAACAACTCACGACTTAACAATGGCTCTGCTGTTGTTGGTGGTAAACGATCTACCGATTTACCAGTTATCGCCAATATTAGCCGTAAAACCGGCCACTGAAGATGAAGGGTATTGGGTAGTCTATCTTCAATAGGCTCTATGCTAATATTTACCGAAAAGCTTGATCCGGCTTCATATTTGCTGATGATAGGCAAATCAAAACAAGGGTGGGCGATAAATGGGCGAACAATCAATAAACAACAACCAAGGCGACAAGTCGTTGGCTCAGCAGCTCGACGAAAACTTTGCTGACTTGCATCCACCGCTAAACCAGCAACAAGCCAGCCAGCAAGCCAGCCGTTGTTTGTTCTGTTATGATGCGCCTTGTGTAATTGCCTGCCCAACCGAAATCGATATTCCTAAATTCATTCGCCAGATCGCAACCGACAACCAAGCCGGAGCCGCTAGAACCATATTAAGCGCCAACATTATG
>JAKITZ010000171.1 GCA_021647805.1 Robiginitomaculum sp. | reverse complement strand
CTTGGGACGCTATTTTGTTAGTAGCCTCCGCAGTTTGCATAGGTAATGCTTTAACTTCATTAGCAACAACTATAAATCCTTTACCAGAATCCCCAGCTCTCGTTGCCTCTATCATAGCATTAAGAGCAAGTAAATTAGTCTGTTTAGCAATATCATTAATTAACTGTACTACTGAATTAATTTCTTTCGCACTTTCATCAAGTTCATTAATAGTAGCATTTGCTTGATCAACTCTTATAACGGCATCAGAAGTTATTTGCTCAGCCATTGCGACTTGTGATGCCACATCTTGAATTGACTGACCCATTTCAGTAATGGCCACAGCAGATGATTCAATATTACTCGATGATTGATCTGCCGCCAAAGCAACTGCATCGCACATCATATAACTATCTGCTGCTTGCTCTTTAAGATCTGAAATCATATTTTTCATTCCAGAAACCGAACCATCTAATCTTTCCACCACTTCAAGAACACCAACTTCAAATTGTTCTGACATCCTTTTCATACTTAATGAAACCTCCGCTTTTGAAACATACGCATCATTATCACCATCATTATCATCATCCGCTCCGGTGATGTCTTCTTGCAGATTTATAGTTCCTGAGTTTATTACATCGCCGGTAACCATTCCTGAAACCAGTATTCCGATACTGTTATCAGCATCAGTACTTGATATGATACCTTGATTGGTAACTGTGTTGTCAGAATTTAGGGTAATAGCGGTTTGACCTGCACCGATCAGTACCGACCCGGCGCTTAAAATAACAATGTCCGCCGGATTGCCGTCATCAATGGTTTGGGTGTCGATAGGGTCAGTTAATTCAGTGCCAACCTCTACCTGTGCTGCTGCAGGAAAGGCAAAACCAAGAGCGACACCCAAAGATGTGAGGCCAGCGGAAAGTAATAAAAGTCTACGCATAAAGTACCAAACCTTTAGAAATACAAAAACAATTACACACGGTATACGAATAGCATTGCATGTGTGTAAACCGGAAAATCCAGTTCGTCGATTCCTTTGTATAGGGAAATATGGATAATTGTTAAAAAAGCCGGAAGTAAACTCCCTGCTTTTATCAAGATTATGGTTGTTTTTTAAGAAGAATAATACATGTCAAACTCAACCGGATGTGGGTGCATTTCAAAGCGGGTGACTTCTTCCATTTTTAATTCGATATAAGCATCTATCTGGTCTTTGGTCATCACATCGCCTTGCAACAGGAAGTCATGATCATCAGCCAAAGCCTGCATCGCTTCTCGTAGGCTGCTGCATACTGTGGGTATGTCTTTTAATTCTTCTGGCGGCAGGTCATACAGGTCTTTGTCCATGGCTTCACCGGGGTCGATTTTATTGGCGATACCGTCAAGTCCGGCCATCAATAAGGCGGTAAAAGTTAGATATGGATTGCCAGCTGCATCAGGAAAGCGCACTTCGAGTCTTTTGCCGTTGGCTGATGGTGAATATGGAATACGTATTGATGCAGATCGATTTCTGGCCGAATAAGCCAGTAAAACAGGAGCTTCAAAGCCCGGAACCAATCGCTTGTAAGAATTGGTGGAGGCGTTGGCAAATGCGTTGATTGCTCTGGCGTGTTTAATGATTCCGCCGATATAATACAGACAGCTTTGCGACAAGTCTGCATAACGATTACCAGCAAACAATGGCTTGCCGTCTTTCCAAATAGATTGGTGTACGTGCATTCCAGAGCCATTCTCACCGACACATGGCTTTGGCATGAATGTCGCTGACTTGCCATAAGCTGCCGCCACATTTTGCACAACGTATTTATAAAGTTGTAAATGGTCGGCCATCTCGACCAATGTCGAGTATTTCATACCCAATTCGTGCTGTGCCGGTGCTACTTCATGATGGTGTTTTTCTGGTGCCAAGCCTAATTTGGTCATGACGCTTAGCATCTCAGTGCGAATATCCTGACCAGAATCAACTGGGGGAACCGGGAAATAACCACCTCCAGAAGCAGGACGGTGTCCCATATTGCCGTATTCAAACTTGGCGTTAGTGTTTACAGGTAGCTCTGAACTATCAACAAAATAACCAGTTTTCTCAACGCTAGTTGACCAGCGAACATCATCAAAGATGAAAAATTCGGCTTCCGGGCCAAAATAAACTGTATCGCCAACTCTAGAAGCTTGCATGTATTTTTCGGCGCGTTTGGCCGTGGATCTAGGATCTCTGGTGTAGGGAGCTAAGGTTCCTGGTTCCAAGATATCGCAAAATATAGTTAGGGTGGGGTCTTGGAAAAACGGGTCAATCTTGGCCGTGGAAACATCTGGCATCAAAACCATGTCTGAATCATTTATGGCTTTCCAGCCAGCAATAGAGGATCCGTCAAACATCACGCCTTCCTCAAAGAACTCAGCGTCAATCATGCTTATGTCCATGGTCAAGTGCTGCATTTTCCCCCGTGTATCGGTGAATCTCAGATCGACATAGTCAATGTTTTCTTCTTTTAGTAACTTTAATATTGCATCAGACATTCAGTTTATTCCATTGTTATATAGTGATAATTTACTTTTATTTAAAGCGCTTCTTCATTGCGTTCGCCAGTTCTGATGCGAATGATTTCGATCACTTCGCTGACAAAGATTTTTCCATCGCCGATTTTACCTGTTTTGGCGGCGGTTTCGATTGCTGCGAGTACGTTTTCTAATTGCCCGTCAGTAACCACTACTTCGACTTTTAATTTCGGCAGGAAGTCAACGACATACTCGGCGCCGCGATAAAGTTCTGTGTGCCCCTTTTGTCGGCCAAAGCCCTTGGCTTCGGTGACGGTTAGCCCCTGGACACCGGCCTCGTGCAGGGCCTCTTTTACATCGTCTAGTTTAAATGGCTTGATGATTGCTTCAATTTTTTTCACGGGCTTTTCCAAAGGAGACTGGGTGCAGTTATGTATTTTAGGGCAAAGTGCGGTTAAATCGTTTAGCAGGAAAGATTTATATGCCAATAGCTCTGATAAAACAAGTTTATGCTTAATTATTAGGCATGGTTGCTTGAAGATTAGGCGTATTGAATTTGGTGTCTGTTTAGCAGCAGTTAGCTTGCGTGCATTCAAGTGTGCGAACCAAGGGCGTTTGAGCGTTATCTGCTAAAAGGAATGGGAGGGAAATGGCTCCTCGGGACGGGCTCGAACCGCCGACCCAGTGATTAACAGTCACTTGCTCTACCAACTGAGCTACCGAGGAATACCGTTTCTTGTCTTTGCTTTCGCGCCAACTTGAGTTGACCAACTTGTATTGGCCAATTTGTATAGAACGGGGGCTATAGCAAAGCCTGTGCGGATATAAAAGACTAAATATCATCATTTGACAAAAAAAATGAAATGACAAAAAAAGTCGGGAGTCAGATAACTGACTCCCGAAAGGCGTTGGGTGAATGGTAGGGTGTCTTCAGGGAAGACATGGTTAAGGTGCGCTCAAAGCGTTAATATTTAATGAATCCGTTGCTGTGAGCGGCATAAGTCATTTACTATACTTTAGATTTGTTAAACAAACATGGTTAATGAAGTGCTATCTTGATCTTGTGATATAGCGTCTGTTTGTATTTTGCACAGGTCGGACATTTTCGCCAAAAACCGTTGAGAATGCTGCAATTTGCTTCGCAGATATTGTTAGTTTTTGCTTGAATACCACCCAACTTACTATTTGCGAACAGGGCGGAGTGGTTAGTGAACCTTGATAGCGGTAATGCTGGCGATCTACTGGTAATAACTGGTTGGGATCAAGGGTGAAATTAGCCGTGATCTCTCCAATAACAGCTGGAGACGCTCCCCATATTTCGGTTAATTGCTGATTCGCCTGATCTTCAGCAAACAAAACCGCAAGAACTGCTAATTTTCCATCATCCGCCTTGTGCACAAAGTGGGCTTCCATCGGGTATTGATGATCATTGATAGTATGTTCTGAGGTGTGGTGAAAATGAAATTGGACTAACTCGAATGATTTACCATCGAGAATCACGGTATTTCCCGTAGGAGATTTTACTTCGATAGTGTGACCATTATTGACGATGGTTGGAATAAATGGCGACCAATTTATGATAGATGAACTTATATCAGCGGCAATAGTGTTGGCGATATTGATCGGAGATTGCTGATCACCAGCATCGCACTGGCTGTATTCTGGTCGTAGGCCACCCCAGTAATTCGGGCCGCTTTCGCCAATGTATGACCATTTATCGCTTTGGTGCTTGTTGTCACTTGCCGCAACTTGATTGTTATCTACAGCCTTATTGCTCGTTGGTACTGTTTCACAGGCCGTCATAGTTAATGCCAAAGCTGATAAGCCTGTCAAATATCGTAATTTTGCAAAACCCATGATTTGCTCCTCCAGTATTAAATGTAGTTACAAGAACGTTGACAATTTGTAAGCGTTGCTCAAGAAATGCGCATTAAATCACATGAGTTTTATCGTCAATGATGGATCGAAATTTAATGAAAAAACTGGATATTTTAAGTAAACTGCCCGCCGCCGTTAGCTGGCAAGATGATACTTTGATTTTGCTGGATCAAACACGCTTGCCGTTGCAGACGGTTTTCGAGCCACAAGAAACCGCCGAGCAAGTCTGGCAGTCAATATTACAGTTAAAAGTCCGTGGTGCACCGGCTATTGGCGTGGCGGCAGCCTATGGTTTGTGTGTGGCAATGCAGCCGTTTATCGGCGCATCTATAGGTGATTTCATGGACGCTTTGCAGGATCAGGCAAATTATCTTAATTCATCACGGCCAACGGCGGTAAACCTTGGTTGGGCAATGCGGCGCATGAGTAATGTCGCCAACAGTGAAAACTTTAGCGACAGTCATCAATTATATGCCAGATTAGTCACTGAGGCTAAAGCAATCCACGGCGAGGATATTGAATTGTGCGAAGGCATGGCGATGCATGGTGCGCCATTGATCAAGTCTGGCATGGGGGTGTTAACCCATTGCAATGCCGGATCGTTGGCTACCACTGGATTGGGGACAGCTACCGCGCCAATGTATCTGGCTCATGCTAATGGTGTACCGTTTCAGGTGTTTGCCGATGAAACTAGGCCATTATTACAAGGTGCGCGACTTACCGCATGGGAATTGGCGCAAGCCGGTATTGATGTGACATTGATCACTGACAATATGGCTGGGCACATGATGGCCACTGGAAAAATTGATCTGGTTATAACCGGTACTGATCGAGTGGCGGCCAATGGTGATGTTGCCAATAAAATCGGCACGTTAGGAGTGGCAATAATGGCTAAATATTACAATATCCCGTTTTATGTTGCCTGTCCGCGCTCGACCTTTGATTTTGAGATGACTGATGGTTCCGGCATTCCGATAGAAGAACGCGAAGCAGACGAAGTCACCTGCTTCGGCTCGGCAAGAGTGGCGACCATAGACACCAAAACTCGTAATCCGGCCTTTGATATTACCCCGAATGCTCTGGTTACAGGGTTCATTACTGATCAAGGGGTCGTAAAAGCTCCGTTTAAGGAAAATTTGCGCCAGATTTTTTCAACTTGACGCAAATGCTCTATCGCAAGCTATAAACCA
>JAKITZ010000170.1 GCA_021647805.1 Robiginitomaculum sp. | reverse complement strand
GAGGGAACCGATTATAACGCCATATCCTTTACCGCCAGGGGGCGGACATTTATCCGTCGAGGACGGTCTTTGGATAGTTTAATTCGTGCTCATTGGAAAGGCTTGGCATTTCGCAAAACCGAACTTAGCGAAAACTATACCTTTGATGATTTAAAGGCTTCTTTGCCAGAAAATGCTGATACTATTTTAGAGAAAAAGCCCAATGGTAAATTGCTGTTATCCGGTCAGGGAAATGAGCTAAAGGGTGGAGTGGGAAGCATCATTATCAGCTATGGACCAGTGCAAACAACAGAGTAAATCAATCTGGTTCATCATCCACCTCAAAATCGAGAATGTCACCCGGCTTGCATTCCAATGCTTCGCAGATCAATGCCAGTGTCGAGAAACGCACGCCTTTGACTTTGCCATTGCGTAGCAAAGATAAATTTTGTTCGGTAATACCAACGAATGCCGCCAGATCACGAGCTTTCATATTACGCTTGGCCAGCATTACATTCAAAGTGATTTTAATGCTCATTGTTATAACCTAATGATTTTTTTATCGTAAAACGATCATTAGACGGTTTTTTATGGATAAGAAAGGCATAATTGATTCACCGGCTCTTAATGGCTTTGCCCGATAATGTCTTGATAGAGTTACGGGGAAAAACGTGCCCAAAAGAGGTTCAGGAAAATCAGGCGGCTCCAATAATGCCGGAGCAAAGCGCAAGCCGGTAACTATTGGCAAGCGGCAATACCCGTCTGGCTCCAAGAAAACCGGTACATCTGCAAAAGCCCCGCCACAACGCTCTGTGGCAGCATCAAAAAGAAATATTAGAAAAAAACCGGCAAAGCGCAAAGGCTCCGGCTTTTCTTTTGGCTTGAAGAAAATTGCCTATTGGGGGTTTGTCACTTCGATCTGGGTTGGTCTTATCGGTGCATTTGTTCTGGCAACTTATGCCAGTGATCTACCGGATACTTCGGGATTGTGGAATGTAGAGCGCCAACCAAGCATTACTTTTGTTGACAGGCATGGCAAAACCATTGCTGTGCAAGGTGCTGCCTATGCGCCGCCGGTGGTTTTGGAAAACATGCCGGATGATTTGGTTGATGCGGTATTGTCAGTTGAAGACAAGCGGTTTTACCGTCATTTCGGGGTTGATATGTTTGGATTGGCGCGAGCATTTATTGCCAATGCCAAAGCTGGCCGGATAGTTCAAGGCGGCTCCACGCTTACACAACAACTGGCCAAGAACC
Source organism: Robiginitomaculum sp. (assembly GCA_021647805.1). Lineage (GTDB taxonomy): Bacteria > Pseudomonadota > Alphaproteobacteria > Caulobacterales > Maricaulaceae > Robiginitomaculum_B. Next base: position 4,312 of record JAKITZ010000170.1, on the reverse strand, counting down.
TGTTTTTGTCGTCGGAACGTACTTATAAACGTAAAATTCAAGAAGTGATGTTGGCCTTATGGCTTGAGAACCGCTTCACTAAGGATGAAATTTTATCACTGTATCTGAACCGGGTGTATTTTGGACGCGGTGCATGGGGGGTTGAGGCGGCATCATTATCATATTTTGGTAAGCCAGCATCAGAATTGGAACTGGGCGAGGCAGCATTGATAGCTGGTTTGTTAAAGGCTCCAAACCGTTACAGTCCAACCTCTGATCTTAACCGTGCCGAACGGCGGGCAACGATTGTGCTTGATGTGATGGTGCGAAACGGCAAAATTTCCGCCATTGACCGTGAACTGGCTTTTGCTACACCGATTTTGGTAAAGCCTTCCAAAGCGACACCGTCTGCTTCGTATTTTGTTGATTGGCTGGCACCACAAGTTCGCCAGCAAGTCGGCGAGGTCAAAACAGATCTGTTAGTTAAAACTACTCTTGATCTGGCCGCGCAACGTGCCGCCGAGCGATCATTGGCCAAACACCTTACCGCCGAGCAATTACAAAAAAATGCCGGACAAGGAGCATTGGTGGCTATGGCTGCAGATGGCGCAGTGCTGGCGATGGTTGGCGGTAAATCTTATACGGCCAGCCAGTTCAATCGGGCGACACAGGCCAAAAGACAACCGGGTTCAGCGTTCAAGCCATTTGTGTTTTTGGCAGCATTGGAAAACGGGCTTAGTCCGTGGACAATTCGTGATGATAAGCCAATTAGCATTGGTGATTGGACACCGCGCAATTACAAGCAAAAATTTAAGGGTGAAATGAGTCTTAAAACTGCTTTGGCAACTTCGGTAAACTCTATTGCTGTGCAATTAACCGAAGAAACCGGACGGACAAGAGTTGCCAATACTGCTCGGCGTTTGGGTATGGATATGCCGATAGCTACAACTCGTTCAATGTCATTGGGCAGTAATGAAACCAGTTTGTTGGAGATCACTTCTGCATATGCGCCATTTGCCAATGGCGGCTATCGAGCCAAGGCGCACGGGATTGTTGAAATTTCTATTCGCCAAGGGCCGGTATTATGGCAGCGCAAAGCTGTTCCGCCAGCAAAAGTTATGGACGATAATATTGCTGCTAGAATGAACTATTTGCTGCAAAGCGTGGTTACGGGTGGAACTGGGCGCAAGGCAAAAATTTCAGGCCATGATGTTGGCGGTAAAACCGGCACAACAAATAATTTTAAGGACGCATGGTTTATTGGTTATTCGACAAGAGATACTGCCGGTGTCTGGGTTGGTGACGATAAAAACCGGGCAATGGATGAAGTAACTGGCGGTGGTTTACCAGCTAAAATTTGGCAAAGCTTTATGAGCGAGTGGTTAAGAGTTCGTCCAGAACCGTTGGTAATAGTGCCCAAGTCTCAGCCAGAAACTACTATACCTGAACCGCAAATTACCGAAACAGAAGAAGCCGACCCGATGAGTGCATTGATCAGTTCGTTGTCGGAAAAGCTGGAGTAAATTTAATAATAAACGGCAAAGTCAGATAGCCCGGCTTAGGTCTCAAAGTGTCAAGACGGGAGTGATTTTGCACGATCCTTGGGGTTATTCTTCAGCGAATGGGTTTTTAATAATTTTGGGAATTCCAAACCGTTTCTTTTCTTTCTCATCGCCATCATTTTCTTCACCGTCGTCTTCTTGTGGTGCAATTGGCATATTTTCATTACATTGCTTTAGTAAGTCCTCATCATTGAAATCTTGACATAGCAGTAGAACTTGCTGTGCTTGCTCATATTCTTCAAAATTTCCGTGGGTTCTAATGCGTAATATAATTACCTCATTTTCACCAAATTTTCTAGCGGCAGCATCAAGACCAAGAAAAGCGTTTTTTCTATCTTCTGCGACAGTAGCTGCTTCAACTAGATCTACATACCCTAATAATGGTGCAGTGGTGATTTTGATTGCTTTGAGGTAAAAGTTAACAGCTTGTTGATGCTCGCCTTCTGAGCTAGCCACTTTACCTTGGGCGTATAAATACAAATAATCACTTTGGTTTGCGCTCTTGGGTAAAGAAAGTAGTACTTTCTTTGCAGCTTCCACATCATTTAGAGCTAATAGATCTAATGCGGCTCGAGCAATTTTTTCTGGTTTGTTTTCTTCTTCAAAATAGCCTCCCCAAAGTGATGGGCTGGTTAATGCGGGGGGGTGTTCATAACCGAATTTAATTACATATTTATCAATTGCGCCAACTCGCTTGTCAGAGCTGTGGTACAGGTGTGGTTTTTTCTTCCTACGATCTTCTATAATACTAAATGCTTTACCAATCCCACGGTTAATAACCCGGTTTTTAAGTGTTTTCCCAAAATTCATACCATTTCCAAGTAGAGATTTGGCACCAAGAGCTGCTGCATCTTTAGCTGCAGCACGCATTTGTTCTTCGACATTTTTTTTGGTTTCACGTAGGCGACGTTTATGCTCATCTCCATATATTTTATAAATTCGCCTTAATGGATTAGCACCTTTTTCGATATCGTATTTACCAGTTTTACTAATTATGTCCGCCCCTAAAAAGTCGGCTTTCATTTCTTCTTTTCGTTGATAAGGGACAAAAGAAGCGCGGTATAATTCAGATTCCAACCAAGGACTAATAACCAATGCTGTCGTTAAAACGTCGGTTGCTTGATAATATTCTTGACCCATATTAATGCCCAAAGTATTTGCGATACCACCTGTTTTCTTTAAGAGAACTAGTGCCCCTGCTATTGGCGTTCCAACCTTGGTTGCATCTTCCTGTTTCCGATAACGACTTGGATGGGCTAATAAAATATGGGCATATTCATGAGCCAGAATAAACACCAAGGCGTGATCTTCGGACAAGGATAGTTTCCTGTCTTCATCACTTATTTTGCTATTACTATCTTTAGCGGTCCTGTTAGTTTGAATGTTGCGACTTTCAACCCTACTTGTATCAAGCTCAAGCAATAGGTTTAATAACCCAGATGTTACAACAATCAGGTCTTCACGTGGAGTGTAAGCATTAGGTGCGGCATTCCTTTCAATGGCAATTTGTGGTACAATGTCCGGACGTGGCCCAACTTTAGCCAATTGCTCGATAAAACTGTTCATCACTTTCATCATTTTCGGATATTCTTTTTGGGAAACCTGTAACCGCGCGAACAGTTTATCATTAATTGGTTCTATATCTCCTGGTATAAATCCGGGAATTGCTGGGTTTAGCGTAATGCCGATCTCAATGGCCTGTTGGTCATATGTTTCAATTATAGCTTGCTCGGGTATTACTATTCTGTTGCGAAATTGAGCGAAAGAGGGCGTTGATGTCACAATTAAGAATGTTGTAATAAATGAAACGATAAGGCACCGGTACAGCATGTTGTTTCTCGCTTGCTAAGTTATGAATTGTTTTTATTTACACTTGCTCTGGTGGCACATATTTACAGCTCCAGCTCCAGGTGCTCCACCTGGAACAGTAGCTGAGTTTTGGCGTGACGACGGACACATACAAAATTGTCCACCTATTTTGTTCTTTTCAATTAAATAAAATTTCTGCCTTAATATAAGGCCGTAATAATTAGGGTCATTGCAGTCTTTTACTTGCAAAGGGTATGTTAAATCATCGCGATTTATTTCACTGATTTTTACTGGCGCATTACCTTTAGGGATAAAAAGTTGTAAAGTTTCTGTTAGTATTTCTGATTGGCTTACTACCAAGTTTTTGCATGAGTTGGTTTGTGCCACAGCCGTGCCGCTATGGACGAATTGTAAAAAAATACCCAATATTAATGAAACAGCCCACTTCATTATTTGCCCCAATGTTAAACAATAGAAGATCTCATCTTATATATGTTTCAAGAGATTGTCTAAACAATTAGGAGCGCAGCATATCATGGTGAGAACTTTTCTCGCGAGTTTTAGGTTTCTTTAAATAGTGCTAGTATGCCGCTGACTCCGAATATGCCCAATGTCATAATAAAAACATTAAGTAACGTCCAATTAGCAAGCCAGCTTACAAAAACACCAACCGTAATAGTGACTGTAATAACTACAAAGTTGAACGCCCAATTTGCTAGTTTCGGTTGATACCCTTTATTTAAAACAGCGTTATGACGCCAAATAAGCGCAATCATAGCAAGGATCATTAATAGGGATTCTACCACATCGGCTTGGTCTAATCCCCAAATTACCTGTTTTGGGAAGCGTTTAATATTATCGCCTTTAGAAATTAAATTATCCAACGCCATAGAGTGAACCGTAATTCCTGGAACTTTACCATAAACTGGACTATCAAAATAATCAGACAGATATGAAATGTC
>JAKITZ010000169.1 GCA_021647805.1 Robiginitomaculum sp. | reverse complement strand
GCAAAAATGCTTACCGCATTTGCTAAAAGCGCCAAACCCGCATGTGTTAAATTTGTCTCCGCCGTTGGACATGGCGCAAAAATGGTTTGCACCGCATACGGCTTATTCGATGGCAAAATTCGGAATGAGTCTTTGTGTGTTAGGCATGGCAGGCGAGTTTGCCGATCAAGGGGTGGCGTTTAATGCTTTGTGGCCGCGAACAGCGATTGCTACTGCGGCGATTGCCAATATTTTAGCCGGCGAAGAAGGCATGAAAATGTGCCGTAATACCCAAATATTGGCCGATGCTGCGTTACTTATTTTTGAGAAAAACTCACGGGAATTTACTGGTAATTTCTTGATTGACGACACGTTTTTGTATTCGCAAGGCATTAGCGATTTTGACCAATACAAGATGGATCAAAACCAGCAATTATTACCGGATTTCTTTGTGCCAGAAGAAAGCTATCCGGCTCCGCCCGGGGTTGAGGTGATGAATATTCCGCTTGGCTCATAATAGGTGAAAACCACGCTTTACACACATGAAGGTTTTTTTGAGCATCGGCCGCCTGTTGGCCATGCAGAAAAGCCGCAACGATTGCGGGCAGTGCTAAATGCGCTTGATACGCCTGAGTTTTCAAAATTAATCCGCAAACAAGCACCTCTTGCCGAGCGCAAGGACTTATTGCTTGTTCATGGCCGTGATTATGTAGATCAAATATTGAGCTCAGATGTCAAAGCCGACGAGATAATCGCGCTGGATAATGATACCTATTTGTCTGCTGGTTCGCTAAAAGCTGCTTTGCGCGGCGCTGGTGCTGCGATAATGGCGGTTGATGATGTTATGGCGGGCAGGACTGAGGCTGCCTTTTGCGCCAGCCGACCACCGGGGCATCATGCCCGCCCTAATGCAGCCATGGGGTTTTGTTTGTTTGGAAATATTGCTTTGGCCGGTAAATATGCCATGGCCAAATATGAATTAAACAAAATCGCAATTATTGATTTTGATGTGCATCATGGAAATGGAACCCAAGAGATGTTGTGGGACGTGCCGGGATCGTTGTTTATCTCACTGCACCAAGAGGATAATTATCCCGGAACTGGGAGTGCTGATGAAACCGGTGGTAAAGGACGGGTTATGAACTTGCCAATGCCCGGCGGTACTAGCTCTAAGCAATGGATGCAGGTTTTTACCGAACAAGCAATTCCTGCAATAGAGCAACACGAACCGGAGATTATTCTGGTTTCTGCAGGTTTTGATGCCCATATTGATGATCCTTTGGGCGGATTTGAATTGTTTGATGAAGACTTTTGGAAGATCGGATCAATATTGGCTAAACTGGCGAGGGACAAGAGTAATTCGCGGCTTGTGTCGGTGCTTGAGGGCGGGTACGACTTGTCGGCATTGGGACGTTCGGTATCTAAATTTGTTGGTGCGTTGCTAGATTAGCTTTATAAGCATAATAGATTTAAGAGGGAATCACCGATAAATGCCGGGTAATAAGAAAGCACGAACTTCCACTTTGGAAGCCAAGCCCGGCAGGCTGGTTCTGGCGCGGCATGGCCGTCCAGCATTGGATCGTTCAAAATGGATTAGTTCCAAAGGGTATTACCATTGGTGGCAGGACTATGAAGTTGGTGGACTGGATTCAAAGTCAAAGCCGCCGCAAAATTTGATTGATATTGCCAATTCTTCGGATAAGGTTTTATCCAGTATTCGCCCAAGAGCCGTAGAAACCGCATTGGCATTGGTGGACGAAGCGAGAATAGTTCAAAATGAAGTTTTCGTAGAGGCCGCCTTGCCGTCTCCGCCATTTCCTTTGATCCGCCTTTTGCCTTCAATATGGGATGTATTTTCGCGAGCTTTGTGGTGGTTTGGCATGTCCAGAGGCGAAGAAAGCAAATTTCAGGCAGAAACCAGAGTATTCGCCGCAATTGATGTTTTAGAAGAAGCTGCTGCTGATGGAAACGATGTTTTACTTTGTGCCCATGGTTGGTTTAACCGGATGATGCGACCGGTGTTACAGGGGCGTGGCTGGGATTGTGTTTATGATGGCCGAGATAATTATTGGGCATACAGGATTTATGAAAAACGTTGATCATGAAAAGATCAACACGACCTAGGCAATCGGCTATTAGATAGTTAGAGTGGCAAGACAAACTGATAAATGGAGACTGAGTGTGGCTGAGGAACAATCTATACCGGCAATGAGTTTTGAAACTGCTTTGGCAGAGCTGGAAAAAATTGTTGCCAAGCTAGAAAGCGGTGAGGTGGCCTTGGAGAAATCAATTTCTCTTTATGAGCGCGGTGATGCATTACGGGAGCATTGCTCAGCAAAACTTAAACAGGCCAAATTAAAAGTAGAAAAAATAGTTGTGGGTACTGACAATGCTTTAACAACGGAACCTGCAGAGCTGGAATAACTTTGATGCAACCGGATATTACTTTTGCTGAACGTCTTGAGGTTATTGGTGATAAGGTGGCGTTGTCACTTGATGGCTTGATCCCGCGTGTGGCCGGTCCGGAAAGTGATCTGCTTTCTGCTATGCGTTATTCAGCTTTGGGCGGGGGCAAGCGTTTGCGTCCGTTTTTTGTAATAGAGGGTGGGGCATTATTTGATCTGCCAGCAAAAGCTATGATCAGAATAGCTTCTGCGGTCGAGTGTATTCACACTTATTCTTTGATCCATGATGACCTGCCTTGCATGGATGATGATGATTTGCGCCGTGGTCAACCAACTGTTCATAAGGCATATTCTGAAGAAATTGCCGTATTAACTGGTGATGCCTTACATGCTTTGGCGTTTGAAATTTTAGCTGATGAAGAAACTAATTCGCAGCCAAAGGTAAGGGTAGAACTTATATCATTACTGGCCAAGGCAATAGGTGCGCGTGGCATGGTTGGCGGTCAGGCAATGGACATGACGGCCAGCGGCACACAGATGGAAATGGCTTTAATTGCCAGAATGCAGCGAATGAAAACCGGTGCTTTGATCCAATACTCAATCGGTGCCGGAGCAATTATGGCCGGGGCTTCTGATGAAGCAAAAAGTGCTTTGTCTGGGTTTTCTAATGATCTTGGTTTGGTGTTTCAAATAACCGATGATCTACTTGATGCTTGTGGGCAAAGCGATGAAACCGGCAAGGCTGTTGGTAAGGATGCCAAACAAGGAAAGGCCAGCTTTATTGATGAACTTGGTATTGATGGCGCGCGTCGCAGGGCAAAATTGCTGGCGGAACAGGCAAAACAACATTTAGATATATTTGGCTCCTCTGCCTTAATTTTGCGCCAGTCTGTAGACTTTGTGATAAACCGCAGTAAATAAAGCGAAAAGCAGGAACTATGCCTATTAAAACTCCACTTCTGGACACAGTCCAATTCCCCGCTGATACCCGCAATTTTAATATTGGCGAGTTGCGGCAATTAGCCGATGAGCTGCGAGCCGAAACTGTGGACGCAGTTTCGGTTACCGGTGGGCATTTGGGGGCGGGACTTGGCGTGGTTGAATTGACCGTAGCATTGCATCATGTGTTTAACACCCCTGATGATAAACTGATCTGGGACGTTAGCCACCAAACTTACCCGCACAAAATCCTTACCGGAAGACGCGATCGTATTCGTACTTTGCGCCAAGGTGGTGGCTTATCCGGTTTTACCAAACGAAGCGAAAGTAAATACGATCCGTTTGGTGCGGCGCATGCCGGAACCAGCATATCCGCAGCTATGGGCATGGTGGCGGCGAGGGATCTAAAGGGCGGTAAAGAAAACGTAATTGCAGTGATCGGCGATGGTTCGATGACTTCGGGCATGGCTTATGAAGCGATGAATAATGCCTCTGATAAACGCCTTATCGTGATCTTGAATGACAATGATATGTCTATCGCTCCGCCGGTTGGGGCATTGTCGGCGCATCTGGCCAAACTGGTATCAGGCCAAGGCTATCGAACGGTTCGTAAACTGGCCAAAGACATGGTTAGTCACATGCCATATCCGTTAAAAGAAGCGGCGCGAAAAACCGAAGAATACGCCAGAGGTATGGCCGCAGGCGGCACGCTGTTCGAGGAGTTGGGGTTTTATTATGTCGGGCCGATTGATGGTCATAACCTTGATCATCTGGTTAGTATATTATCCAATGTCCGCGATCTAAAAGACGGGCCGATCCTGATCCACGTTGTGACAAAAAAGGGCAAGGGCTACAAACCAGCCGAAGCGGCATCGGACAAATACCACGGAGTGTCCAAGTTTAACGTGGTCACTGGCGAGCAACAAAAATCTGCATCCGGCCCGCCAAGTTATACCAAGGTTTATGCCAAGGCATTGATTGCCGAAGCCAAGGCCGACGACAAAATTGTTGCAATTACTGCCGCTATGCCCGGAGGAACCGGCCTTGATTTGTTTGGCGATGAATTTCCGGAGCGCACATTTGATGTAGGAATTGCCGAACAACACGGGGTTACGTTTGCTGCTGGTTTGGCTACCGAGGGCATGAAACCGTTTTGCACGATTTATTCGACATTCCTGCAACGCGGTTATGACCAAGTGGTACATGACGTGGCCTTACAAAACTTACCAGTACGCTTTTCTATGGATCGTGCTGGCTTAGTTGGCGCCGATGGGCCAACCCATGCCGGAGCTTTTGATATTGGTTATATGGGAGCGTTGCCGGGCATGGTGGTAATGGCCGCCGGCGATGAGGTGGAATTAACCCGAATGGTGGCCACATCTGCTGCTTATGATGAGGGGCCGATTGCATTTCGTTATCCACGTGGAAATGGCGTTGGCTTAGAAATTCCCGAACAACCAAAACTATTACAGATCGGCAAAGGCCGGGTATTGCGCGAAGGCAGCTCGATCGCTTTGTTGTCATTTGGTGCCAGATTATCCGAAGCGCAAAAAGCCGCCGATATGTTAGAAGCGCAAGGCCTATCAGTAACATTGGCCGATGCCAGATTTGCCAAACCATTGGATACTGACCTGATCACCCGCCTGGCCAAAGAACATGAAGTTCTGATCACCATAGAAGAAGGCGCGATGGGCGGTTTTGGCTCTTTCACTTTGGAATATCTGGCCAGATCAGGACAGCTTGATAACGGCCTTAAAATCCGCAATATGACCCTGCCTGATATATTCATCGACCAAGACAGCCCGTATCAGATGTACGAAATGGCTGGCCTTAATGCCAAACACATTGCCAAAACCGCGATTGAAGCCTTGGGACGCGGCAATGTTGTCGAACTTGGCGGAGTGGTGGCCTGAACCTAATTACCCTTGCCGCGAAGTGTTTTAAACAGGCTTTGATCAGTGCCATTGGAAAAAATGGGAAATTCAGTTACTGTCACCTGAAACAACAAAGGATCAGACTCTAATGGATTGGCTTTCAAGAATGGATTGGCTTTCAAGTCCTCTTCTGGCTACTGTTCTCGTGAGTGCATTGGGCTTCCTATTCCGCAAGGTATTGGCAGATTTTTTCACGAAATCTATCAAGTATCAGTTTGACAAAAAACTGGAAGATGCAAAAGCCGAAAGTAGGAAAAATGAAGTAGAACTCGAAGGTATTAGATCATTTTTAAGGTCC
>JAKITZ010000168.1 GCA_021647805.1 Robiginitomaculum sp. | reverse complement strand
AAGCACTGGCTGGCGGCACTTTCTCACGCACACTACCAGCTGCATTTGTAAGTAACATTGTCCGACAGCCAATATTCCATAACACCTCTAATGGCACCATCATTGCCGCCGGATTACCATCTTCGTAATAATGTATCCGACCAGCCATCAAAGCCACATCAAGGCCGTTTATCTGTCCCAACACCAGATCACCGGAATGAGAAGCAACTGTTGATACCGGAAATCCGGGAATATCGGCATAAGGAATAACTATTTTGTCTTCCACCAGATCAACAAGTCCGCCAAGGCCGGAGCCAAGCACTATTGCCAATCGTTGTTTTTGCTCACAGCGACGTTCAATATATTCAACGGCTTTGCTGATGACTGTTCTCATTATTATTGTTCTTTCAAATCAAACGCGTGAGGGAGTAATTCTCCCATTGTATAGGTGTTTACTTCGCCGCCTTCTAAAGCGCAATGCACCAACACATCTGCGCTTGCAAATTCAGCCAATCGCTGACGACACCCACCGCAAGGAGTGCCGGGCTTTGCGCCCTTGGTCATAATGAAAACTTCGGCTATTTCGCGCTCGCCACCGGCTATCATTGCGGCAATAGCTGAGGTTTCGGCGCAATTGCCTAATGGATAGGCTGCATTTTCGACATTACAGCCAGAATAAACTTCGCCATTACTGCCACGAACTGCCGCACCCACACTGTAATTTGAATATGGTGCATAGGCTTTTTGCATGGCTGCTTTTGCAGCATTTGAAAGATTTTTCATATCCCTATTATTAAAAGCATCATCACCTTGGATCAAGCCCGTAAGCTGTAAATATCACTGATACACTTTACAAGAAATTATGAGTAAAATCTTGGCTACTCCTCACGAACAGCCTGCATTCCCCACATTGATAAAGATATATTTCCTTCTCGGTTAACAGGTATCCGTAACCCATCTTCAATGATCACAAGTTCATTCTCGCCAGTAGGATAAACCGTGTAATTAGTACCTCGTGGCGTTGATAAAATTAAATAATCATCTTTCACCGCCAATGAAATCACAAAACCAGCAGGATTCATCCGATAATTCCCTGCAAGTTCATTTAGTTGTTCAAACGTCCAATTTGCCCGAGTTAGCTTTTGTGACTTAAAAGCTGGCCAAGCAAACTCTTTTGCAATTGATCTGGTCATCTCCTGTATCAAGCGATGTGAGCCATTACCATTGGCCATCAACACAGCGCCATCACCGGTTTCAGGAAATACAACCATGTAAGACCTATAACCACGCGCCCACCCCGCATGATCCATATGCAAGGCCTTACCGGTGCCATGCACACCAAAGCCTAACCCCATTTTCTGATCAATCTCCTTGGCCATTAAGTGCGCTGTACCTTGAGAAAAAAAATGATTTTCATTTCCCTGATAAGCGGCAATATAGGAATTTAGAATAACCGCCAAATCATTAGGCGTTGACCACAAACCCGCGGCTGCCTTTTCCGGATAAATCCACCAACCCTCATCATAAGTATGGCCACTCCAACTCATACCCGGCGCAATGTCATTAGCCTTATCATTCGGCATAATCACATCAAAGCTCGTTTGGTTAATCCCTAGCGGCGCAAACAAAGCTCCTTGCATATATTCTTCGAAGCTTTTATCGCTGATATCTTCGATAATTTTTTGCAAAACCATATAACCGCCACCTGAATATTGATATTCACCCGGCATTATCGATACTTCTACAGCCAATGAATTTGCTGGTGGCAGGCCATCAAGGATTTGATTTATATTGGGTAAATCCGCATTAGCTCCGTAACCGGAAAATGAAGGTGTTGAAACTCCAGCTGTATGCGATAATAAATTATTGACCGTTATCGGCACCGCTGCGAATTTACTTTGCGGCAACCTCCAGCTCTGAAGGTATTGATTTACCGGAGCGAAAAGTTCTATTTTTTCTTCGTCAACCAGTTTCATCACCCCAAGGCCGGCAATCGCTTTACTTAGCGATGCAGCCTGAAATCTAGTATTTATTGAAATAGGCCGCTCACCATCTCTTAAGTACGTTCCGTAGGCCTTTGTCCAAACTATCTGCCCATCATTTATTACAGAAATACTAAATGCAGAAGAACCATAATGTTCCATTCGGCTTTGCACCGTCATATCGTTCATCTGCGCACCACCAAACTCAACCGCAGGGATTAAGTTGTTTTCGATGGCATTTTCATCAAACGCTTTAGTTACTGACTTCGAACAACTAACGACTAAGCCTAGTGCAAATAAAAGCGATAGAAATTTCATTTGCCCCTCCAGATCACACAACAAAAAGTTTGGCTCGGTGAGCACCGAGCCAAGCTTTCTATGCAAAATAGCATCTCAAAAAAGAGAATACTAATTAAATATTTGTTATTCGATAGCCGACAACAACTCAGGAGCCGTTACCAACTGGCGAACACCATGTGACTTGGTTTCGTTAAATACGTTACCTTTAGCGCCCCATTCATTTAGCGAATTGATGTCAACTTTGACACACATTGGCCGCACACTCCATGTCACCTGTAATGGCGAACATTTTGACTGGTTATAGCTAGGTCCGGTTGTTGAACCACGGAAAACCACTGGATCACCAGAATTTGCGGGAATTGCTTTTGCCTGATGTAAGCCGTTTACCGTATTTACTTCATAGCCAAAATCATTGAAATTCAAAGCATTAGAGTCATTAACAACCAAGAATGTTTGTGCCTCAACCCGTAATAACGGATCAGTACAAGTATCGCTCAAGCATGAACCAAGACCTTCGCCCGGCGTAATATCGCAACTGGTATGCACCCAATGCACCTCAATGGTGTCGCCGGGTTTCACGCCCTTAAAGCCGCCATCACCTTCAACCGGCGCAAGCTCGGCTGCGGTTAATGCTGTGGTATCATTACAAGCATAACCACCATTGTCACTGTCATTTACAAACACTGAAAAGCCGGGACCTTTATGTTCAGCATTGGTGTGAGTATGAATGTTGCACAAATTCAACTGGTTTGATGCTGGAGCCATAACGAAATCAACCACATTTATTCCAGCTTTACTGGAAATATCACGCGGAGTTTGCGGACCAAAAGTCAAACATAAATCTTCATTAGCGCTCGAACTTTTTGTTTCTTCTGTGGCAGCAACTATCTCAGCTTTCGCTTCCACCTTAACTTCAGGGGCATCATTGGTAGCTTCTGATGGGGTTTCGTTAGAACAAGCGGCCAAAACCAATAATGAAGCGGCACCTATTAATGTATATGTTAGAGTTTTCACGCGAATCGTCTCCGTTGAGGTTAAATTTGTATAATAAAGATATGACAAGAAACCCAAAAAGCCAGTTGTATCTTAAGGGTTTCCATAGTTTTTCGAGAAAAGACAGGCAATAGAAAATAAATGGCTAGTAGAGATTTCACTTAACCGCCAACAACAGCTCAGGAACCGTTACCAACTGGTGAACACCATGACTTGGTTTCATTAAATACGCTACCTTTAGCGCACCACTAATTCAGCGAGTCGATGTCAACTTCGACACACACGAGCCACACACCCCAAGTCACCGGTAATGGTGAACAATTAGACTGGTATAACTAGGCCTTATGGCTGAACCACGAAACACTACAGGATCACCAGAGCCAGAAAGGATTGCTTTGGCATTGCCGCAAAGGAGCTAGCTATTCTGGTTTTGCACCTTCAGCCGCTTCGACCACTTTGGACTTTAAATCTTCAGCCGCTTCAACAACTTCGGACTTTACGTCTTCAGCCGCTTCAACAACTTCGGACTTTACATCTTCAACCGTTTCAACAACTTCGGACTTTGCATCTTCAACCGTTTCAACAACTTCGGACTTTGCATCTCCAGTTACATCAACAACTTCGGATTTTACGTCTTCAGCCATCGTATCAACTTCGCCTTTTACGTCCGTCATTACTTCGGATGCGTCTTTGGCAACTTCCGATGCCGTTTCATCTGAACAAGCGGCCAACACCAGTAATGAAGCGGCACCTATTAATGTATATGTTAGAGTTTTCATGTGAATCAATCCTGTTTGTGATGAATTTGTAATGTATACTAGATGAAGTGGAGGAAAACACCAGCGATATATGAATTCCAAATACTCAATTTAAGTGCCACCGCCAGACGAGGTTCAGTCATCCACCCTCACCATTCCAATATAACTTTCCCGCTTTCTCCACTGCGCATTTTGTCAAAGCCCGCCTGGAAGTCATCTATAGCGTAATGATCGGTGATGATGCCATCGACGTTTAAGCCAGAGCCAAGCATGGCCAGCATTTTGTACCAAGTTTCAAACATTCTGCGGCCATAGATCGCTTGGATGGTCAGCGCCTTAGTAACGATAACGCCCCAATTGACCTTTGTTTCTCCCGGTGGAATGCCTAACATGGCGATTTTACCACCCATCACCATGGTATCGGTCATTTGCGCAAAAGCTGGCTCGGCGCCGGACATCTCTAAGCCCACATCAAAGCCCTCGGTCATGCCAAGTTCGCTCATCACATCGCGCAAGTCCTCATTGGCCACATTTACCGTTCGCACATCTGCCAGCTTGGCCGCCAGATCAAGACGAGATTGGTTTATATCAGTGATCACCACATGACGCGCCCCGGCATGACGGGCAATAGCACCAGCCATAGCCCCTATTGGTCCGGCGCCAGTGATCAATACGTCTTCACCGACCAGATCAAAGGTAAGCGCGGCATGAGTGGCATTGCCAAGCGGGTCAAGGATTGCACCGACATCATCGGACACGTGCTGCGGCAATGGCACCACGTTAAACGCCGGCAATGCCAGATACTCGGCAAAGGCACCATTGCGGTTGACCCCTACCCCCTTGGTGTCCGGCGATAGGTGCCATTTACCTTCCCGCGCCGCACGAGAACGATCGCCAACCACATGCCCCTCGCCGGAAACCCTAAGGCCGACCTTATGACGGGTTACATTACTGCCCAGCTCGACAATTTCACCCATAAATTCATGACCTGTAATCAATGGTATCGGCACGTTTTCTTGCGCCCACTGATCCCAGTTATAGATATGAATATCAGTACCGCAAATTGCGGTTTTCCTGATCTTGATAAGCACTTCATCATGGGCAGGCTTGGGTACAGGAACATCTTGCATCCAAATGCCGGTTGTTGGTTCGGCTTTGACTAATGCTTTCATCAAATCACCCCTAATTCCTTGCCAACTTTGGTGAAAGCTGCAATCGCAAAGTCGATTTGCTCAAACGTGTGTGCCGCCGACATTTGCGTTCGTATCCTTGCTTGGCCTTTTGGTACAACCGGAAACGAGAAGCCGATTACATAAATTCCTTGCTCCAGCAATTTAGCCGCCATGTCTTGCGCCAATTTTGCATCACCTAACATTACCGGAATGATCGGGTGTTCTCCGGGCGTTAGATCAAAGCCAACAGCACTCATGCCGGCTCTGAAGCGTTTGGCATTAGCAAACAGTTTCTCGCGTAATTTGCTACCATTTTTCACCAATTCCAAAGATTTACTGCCGGCAGTACACAACATTGGCGGCAATGCGTTGGAAAACAGGTATG
>JAKITZ010000167.1 GCA_021647805.1 Robiginitomaculum sp. | reverse complement strand
CAAGGCTTACGAAACGCCACCTGCAATTAGAAACAATGCTTCGTCCGAGGAATCATGAACGGAGATCCCGCAATCTCGAAACTCCACTTCGACTCGGTCTTTCTCGCGAGTGCATTGGCGAGCGAAGCCGCCAGATCCACCGGTATCTATTCTGGTCGAACCAAAATGGTCAGCTCCCCGTCCGGTGCCCAGCGGAATGAGCGAATCGCCGAACGGAACGACTGCACTCCTCCAGAAAACGAAGGCTGGGTCTCCTGACGGAAATCCAACTAGAAGGTAGTTGCAGCTATACCCAAGAGAGGGTTCGACCATCTCCTTCCGCTGTGCGGCTTCTAAGCGATCGAGGCCGCAGGCGCGGATTGGAGATCGCTTTTTTTATTTACAGGTCTCAGGTTGTACGACCATGAGATTCGGAGGGCTTCTGGAAGACAAGCGCACCCGTTTTGCAGCATTGCGCGGGTTAACCGAAACCGCTTTGCAACGCCATGACCACGAAGGCGCTATTGTTCACGCCAAACAAGCTTTTGCCGCTGACCCTGCTGCAAAATGGGCATTTGAAACCTTGTTTGATGCTCTAATTGCGGCGCGAAATTGGAATGAAGCCAGAGAGATATTAAGTAAAGGCCAAAGCAAAGGTCACCTTAGCAAATTGTCCGCAAGCAGACGACGGGCAGTTTTATTAGCGGCGCAAAGCTCCAACCTTGAAATTGATGGTGACATGGAAAGCGCGCGCAAATTAGCTGAAAAAGCAGTCTCGGCAGCTCCGGGATTTGCCCCTGGCGCAGCATTGGCTTCAAGGCTGTTGGTTCTTGCTGGCAAGAACTGGCGAGCAGCCGGTCTGCTGGAAGATGCTTGGTCTAATGCACCGCATCCGGCATTATCGTTGGCTTATGGCGATCTAAAAGAAGACGAAAGCGTAACTGCACGAGCCAAACGGATGAGAGGTTTGGCACAGATAAACCTTGATCACAGGGAAAGCAAAATACTGTTGGCCGAAACAGCATTATCAAGCGAAGAAAATAGCGAAGCACGGGAAATATTAGAAGCACTTATTGCCGACGAAGATGCTCCATCATCACGGCTTTGCGGCTTGATGGCGCGTTTGGAGCGAGCGCAGAAAAACACACCTTTGGCCAACGAATGGTTGCGAAAATCATTAACTGCCGCTGATGAAGCCGACTGGTCTGATCTTGATCCTGATGGCCCGGCCTTTGGTTATCGTGCAGAAGACTGGGCGCGTTTGGTGTATAGCTTTGGTGATGCTGGCGAGCTTATCCATCCTCGTCATGAAAGGTTCGAGCGAATAAGCCGTGGCGAAGAACATTTCCTATTGATAGAGAGCGAAGCGATTATCGAAGATATATCAGAGTCCTTAGAAGAAGAACCAATTGAAATACCGGAAATACCGGCGATAAAAATAACAAAGCCAAAAAAGAGAACACTTAAAAAACCTTCTGCAAAAAAACCCAAGAAAAAGCCTGAAGCAAAAGAGCCAATTAAGAAAAAAATAAAATCAAAACCGGTGATGGCCGACATGCCAAGACAGCCAGACGATCCCGGCCCCGGCGCCAAAGCTGACCCGACCACCAGCGTATTAAAACGTAAAAGGAACGCGCATTAAAATTTACGGTAAAGCCAAAATTTAGCCTTGCCCGCCGGACTTACCGCCGCCACCTAAATTCCCAATTTTCGCCCGCAATTCGTCCATGGAAAGAGCAAAGCCGGAGCTGATCCATTCGTCTTCAAGGCTCCACAGCAAATCACCCAATTCCTTGCCTTGTTTATAGCCGACATCCATTAAGTGCTTGGCGGTAACCGGAAATACGGGGCGTTCCCATTCAGAGGCAAAGTCCAACATATCATCAATGTCACGGCGCTCTCTACCTTCATATTTGCCCAAAGCAAGTTTAGCCGCATCAACATAGCCAGAGACAACCTTGCGATAAAGCCGCCTTGATACGTCCATAAAGTCCTCACCCGGCACTACCGGGCCATTTCTGGCATAAGCCATAACTCTGGAATTTTGGGCATTAGAGAGTTTAAGGTGCTTACTGGCTTCTCTCGTCCTTGCCGGATCAAGCAAAGCCATAAATCGCAATATGGGATCAATCGGCCAATTCATAGCTTTTTCAGATACGACTAATTGCGCTAATTGGTCGACATCGGTGGAACCGGGAAAACACTTTTGCAGGACTTCTGAGGTGCGCATCCAACGAACAGATTTTACTGGGTCAGGAGCCGACAACAATGCCTGTAACTCTTTCCATATTCGTTCGGAAGAGAGCTTCTCAATTCCAGACTTTAATCGCGAACAAGCGGTAATTGCCGCCCGATCAGGACGACCAGAGCCATAATGGGCAAAAAACCGAAAATAACGCAAAATTCGTAAAAAATCCTCATTTATTCGATCATCGGGATTGCCGATAAATATCACTTCGCGCTCTATTGCATCTTTAATGCCGCCCTGCGGGTCATATAACTCACCAACAGCATCGCAATAAATTGCATTAAAACGAAAATCCCGGCGCAAGCTATCTTCGTCCCAAGATTGCGAAAATGCAGTTACCGCTCGCCGGCCATCAGTTTGCACGTCTTTGCGCAAAGTCGTCACCTCAAAAGCCGACACTCCGATCACAGCAGTGATAGTGCCGTGATCAATACCGGTGGGCACAGTTTTATGACCGGCATCACCCACAATTTTCATCACTTCTTCTGGCAATAGTTTAGTAGCCAGATCAATATCACCGACCGGCTCACCCATTAGAGCATTACGAATACAACCACCAACAAACCTTGTGCTGTCGGCTTGGTGGTTATTTAGCATATTAAGCAAGGTCATTGCTGAGCCGTTTTGCAGCCATTGGTGTTGGTTTACATCCAGCGAAGTCGGTAACTTCATTATTGTTTTTCCTCTGTTTTAGGTTTTTCGCGTTCAACAAATCCACCGGGAATCAGTTTTCCGTTTTCCATATGCGCTGGAACATATTTCTGATCGGTTATTTTTTCGTTGCTAAATGCCATAACAAAATAAGCAAGGATTGCCACAACTCCGCCGGCAACAAAAAGCTTATGGTATGGAACTGGAGAAAATTCTTCGCGGTCGATTTTACGATGATGAATTAAAAAAGCCCTATAGCCAAGAAAAAGCACTAATGGCAAGCCAAG
Source organism: Robiginitomaculum sp. (assembly GCA_021647805.1). Taxonomy (GTDB): domain Bacteria; phylum Pseudomonadota; class Alphaproteobacteria; order Caulobacterales; family Maricaulaceae; genus Robiginitomaculum_B. Next base: position 2,419 of record JAKITZ010000167.1, on the reverse strand, counting down.
AAACAGAATTTCAATCAAAGTAAATCTCAACAATTTTCTATTCCTTTTATTTGTCTGCTAATCGTAAGGCCAACGCCCGTAAAATACCAGCAGTTGCACCCCAAATATATCTGTTTTTATAGGGGACAGCATAAAAAAACCGCTCAACCCCCTGCCATTGCCTTGAATCGCGGCGAAAGTTGTCAAGATCTGACACAAATGAAAACGGAACTTCAAATATTTCCGCCACTTCTGCCGGATCAGCGCGCAATCGTATCTCACCTTCAACTATTCCGACAAATGGCGTAATTAGATAATTTGTTACAGTGTGATATGGTTCAAACTCACCAAGCAATTTGACTTGTGAACGCAAAATACCGGTTTCTTCTTCACATTCGCGCAACGCCGTCTCGCCAAGAGAGTTATCGGTCTTTGCCACCCCGCCACCTGGAAAACTAATTTGTCCGGCATGGGTTGGCATCTGTTGACTGCGCACCGTCATAATTATCTGCCAGCCATCTTCACGCAACACCAAAGGTAACAAAACAGCGGCAGCTCTTCCTTGTGATAGATCCTTATTGTCATCAGGGTTTAGATCAAAATCCGAATATAATTTTTGTTGGGCGGACAAAGAAGCTTTGTCTAATGCGTGACTTAATCGATCAATCAATTAAATGCTCCCCCTCATCGCCTAGAGGAAAGAAAATATCGTCGCTGAAAACACCTAATTGTTGGTCTTTTTCCTCGGCCCACTCAACCAATTGATAATACACCGGACGGGATAATAACGCATCAAGTCGACCTCGAACCCTGATCAACGGCTCTGGTGTATTGGTTTTCAAATTAGTGTTTATCGTTAGCGGGTGCTGGTTATCCAGTTTCACCACATCACCGACATTGGTTGTAAAATACAGGCTTTGGATGTTTTCATCAGTTATTTTCTCCACCGCAACGGCAATAAAGTGCGCAACATCAACCTTTACCCTTACCTTTTCCACCGGTGTTATCAGCCATGTTTGCCCGTCTTGGTCTTTTCGCAAAATCGTTGAAAACAGTTTAACCAAGGCCGGGCGAGCGATAATATCACCATCATGTAGCCAGCTGCCATCTCGCAAAATCTGCATTTGCATATTAGCGCAATTTTCAGGGCTCCATTGCTCCACCGGTGGCAGACCATCACCTGATATATTGGCTTTTGCCGCATCTATTAGATTTTCCAAACGCATTGTAATACTCTTTTGTGCTCCATCAACTTATTCTAAAATAATCTTAGTGGTCGCATTTACCAGAAGCATCTTGTGAAAAAGTGTATGCGGTTTTTCACTTAAAAGATGCGGCAACTAAAAACTTCCACAAAACCGGTTCCCACTTTTTGGGTCGATGGAGTATAGACAAAACCTGAACTTCGTTTCAATGTTCAATCAAGTAAACAATATCAGGAAACTACCCCGCATGTCCGAAATAAGCCACACCGATCAAGTTATCAAGCGCGCAACAACTGCTACTGAAATACTGGGCAAAGCTCGCAATGAGGTCGCCAAAGTCATTATAGGTCAAAACAACGTGGTTGACCTTACTTTGATCACTTTGTTATCCGGCGGCCATGGCCTGTTAGTTGGTGCACCGGGTTTAGCCAAGACCTTGTTGGTTGAGACACTAGCCATTGTTACCGGACTTAGCGAAAAACGTATTCAATTCACCCCCGATCTGATGCCAGCAGATATTCTTGGTTCCGAAGTGTTGGAAAGCGATGACAATGGCAAAAGGCAGTTTCGCTTCATCAAAGGGCCGGTATTTTGCCAATTATTGATGGCCGACGAGATCAATCGCGCCAGCCCGCGTACCCAGTCGGCATTATTACAAGCCATGCAAGAAAATGAAGTTAGCATTGCCGGAACTTCTTATGCCCTGCCCAAGCCGTTTCATGTTTTGGCTACGCAAAACCCGATAGAGCAAGAAGGCACTTATCCATTGCCAGAAGCGCAACTTGATCGATTCTTATTGCAAATTGATATTAATTATCCCGATGAAGTTGCCGAGCGCGAAATATTGATCGCCACTACGGATAATTCCACGCCATCAGTCACAGCCTGTCTTGATGGGGAAAAATTGCTTGATCTGCAAAACCTAGTCCGTGAAATGCCGGTTGGTGAAACCGTGCTTGATGCAATATTGAAACTTGTACGCTTGGCCAGACCAGAAGAAACCAGTTCCAAACGAGTTAAAGAGCACGTTGTTTGGGGACCAGGCCCTAGAGCCGGCCAAGCCTTAATGCTTGGTTGTCGGGCGCGGGCTTTATTACACGGAAACTTTGCACCAACACTTGAAGATGTGATCGCCTTGGCTCCAGCTGCATTAAAGCACCGAATGGCTTTGGGCTTTTCCGCCAAAGCCGAGGGCGAAACCGTTGAGACTTTAATTGCCGCATTGTTGCAGGAAA
>JAKITZ010000166.1 GCA_021647805.1 Robiginitomaculum sp. | reverse complement strand
CATCGCGCGTAATTCTTGCTCGCTCAAAGCCGCACAAACTTCACTATCATTAAGCAAATTATCCAAACACTCGCCCTCGCCGCGCCAGGTAGCCATCGCGTTTTTTTGCACCAGTGAATATGAATTTTCTCTGCTCAAGCCCTTTTGCGTAAGCGCCAGCAATACCCGTTGCGAATTATGCAAGCCCCCCAAACGATCAAGGTTGGCCTGCATATTTTCCGGATACACCACCAATTTTTCAATCACGCCCGCCAGCCGATGCAAAGCAAAATCAAGATGAATAGTGGCATCGGGGCAAATCCCACGCTCGACACTGGAATGCGAAATATCTCGCTCATGCCATAATGCAACATTTTCCAACGCCGGAGTTACTGATGAACGGATCAATCTGGCCAAGCCGGTAAGGTTTTCAGTTAAAATCGGATTGCGCTTGTGCGGCATTGCTGACGAGCCTTTTTGCCCAGCAGAGAAAAACTCCTCAACCTCCAAGACTTCAGTTCGCTGTAAATGGCGTATTTCCGTAGCCAAACGCTCGATTGAGCTGGCTAACACTCCCAAAGCGCAAAAGAACGCCGCATGACGATCGCGTGGTATTATTTGCGTTGAAATCGGTTCCACCTCTAAGCCCAAAGCTTTTGCCACATGCGCTTCTATTTTTGGCGAGATATTAGCAAATGTACCAACCGCACCGGAAATAGCGCAAACGGCAATTTCTTTTCGCGCTTGCACTAACCGCTCGCGACCACGCTCGAATTCGGCAAAGGCCTGCGCCAATTTCAAACCAAATGTGGTTGGCTCAGCATGAATTGCGTGACTACGACCAATGCAAACAGTTGTTTTATGTTCAAAGGCGCGTTTTTTTAACGCCGCCAAAACCTGGTCAACTCCGACAAGTAATAAGTCAGAGGCTCTAGCTAATTGCACCGATAAACAGGTATCTAGAACATCTGATGATGTCATTCCTTGATGCACAAACCGAGAATCATCGCCAATATGCTCGGCCAAGTGTGTTAAAAATGCAATAACATCGTGTTTGACCTCGCGTTCGATCTCCTCAATTCGAGCAACATCGAACTCGATATCCCCTTTTACGCGAATGTTTGTCGCAGCAGATTCTGGGATAACACCTTGCTCCGCCAAAGCATCACAGGCATGGGATTCTATCTCGAACCAGATACGAAAGCGGCTTGCCGCACTCCATATATCACTCATCTGTTTACGGGCGTATCTTTCGATCATTATTTATTATTTCCTTATTGATTTTGACTTGATTTACGACATTGCGCTTCAAGCAATACCAAGTGTTCAGAATTGGCAAAACCTAAAACCTCGATAAGAATAATTTGCGGTTTATTCGGTACCAGCCTGGTTCCAAAGACTTTATTATAAGCAGTTAGAAAGCCTTTTCTATCTGCCGGTTGGCCATCAATGGAGCTAATATAGGCTTTTAGCGATGAGCAGTCATTCAGCGAAAAACCTTTTGAATCAAGGTTGTTCCTCAAAACTGATATCGCCCCAGCTGTTTGCGAGCGCATATTCAAAGATTTTGCGTTAGCGCTAGAGGGGGGCATCGCAAAAGTTCGGATTGTTTCATCGGTTTTGGCTTGCAACTTTGCTGAAACAGGCTCAACTTCAGATGCGCCGCAGCCAATAAGAAACAAAGAAAAAACGGCAATAATGGTTATGCTTTTCATGGCTACATTTCCTAATTAATAGTGATTTCTCACTCGCTATAAATTACCAACGACTCAATTATTTAGTTGTGATAGCCGATTTTCGTAAAAAAAGTCAGGAAATTTTCTTGAAATTACTAGTCATTTAAGGTTACTAATGAGTAATGTTCCCGTCATCTCACGATCTGTGTGCCAAACAGGGACATTTAGACGTTATTGATCACTTTTTAATCAACTATACGTCTATCGCGCGCAACTATTTGGCGTAACCGGTAGTAAGTGGCAAAAAAGTTGCTATCATCGGGGTTCGTTCAAGGTGGGGTGGTCCCACAATCTAAATGCGGTGCTTTAGCCGCGCGGCCTATTTTTTGGGCAGTCTGTCTGGTTTCGTTCTTTGAAACAAACAGATGTAAGGGGAGTAAAAATGAATTACAAACGCGCTTTAATGGCTGCGGCAGGTTCAATGGCCTTGTTAGTAGCTGCTTGCGAAACAACCGAAACCGGATACTCAGATAGCTCTGTTAGTTCCGCCGAATCTGCGCGAATCGCAGATCTGGAACGCCAGCTAAATGCTGCTCGTTCACAAAACAGTTCACTAAGCACGCAGGTGACAACACTACGAACCGAAGTAAGCTCATCATCGTCTTCTTCATACGCAAGCTCAAATGCTTCTTATGACAGCATTGCCGCATCGGCTGGCTATCCGCCAAACGCCCGTGCCGGTCAGTGTTTTTCACGGATTCTAATTCCAGAAATCACTGAAACAACCACTGAGCAAGTAATTGATCAGCCAATGAGTACAGAATTACGAATTATTGGTGCTACTTATGAATTTGTTCAAGAGCAAATTCTGATCAAAGAAGAATCAGTTCGTTATGTTGTAATTCCAGCTGAGTACGAAACTATTACCGAGCAGGTTCTGGTTCAAGCTGAATTACGCGAAGTTATCGTAATTCCTGCTGTTTACGAAGAAATCACCGAAGAAATTCTTGTTCGTCCGGCCTATACAACATGGAAACCGGGTGAAGGTCTTATCGGCGGCGGCGGATATCGCACTGGTTCTGATGGCCGCATTTATGGTCCAGATGGTCAGCTTGTAACAACCATGATCCAGCCTACTGGAGAAATTTTGTGTAAAGTGGAAGTTCCACCTAAATACAAAACTATAACTAGAACGCGTTTGGTAACTGCTGAAACAACCGAAGTTAATATCATTCCAGCCCGTTATGACATGATTACCAAGCAGGTAATTTCACACGCACCAAGGGTTGAGGAAATCATCATTCCGGCTGAATATAGCATGGTTCAAGTTCGTCAGGAAGTAACTCCTGCTTATGAGGAAACAATCACTATTCCTGCGACTTACAAAACAATCGAAAAAGTTTCGATTGTATCAGGTGGTAATCTGGACTGGCGTGAAGTTATTTGTGACACCAATTCTACACCAGAGTTGATTGCACAAGTGCAAGCTTCTCTAGCTGCTGCCGGTTACAATCCGGGACGTTCAGATGGTGTATTTGGTATGTCCACTTTGCGGGCTATGGAATCCTATCAGAGGGCAAACGGATTTATCGTTGGCCAGCTAACTATGGAAACCATGAATGCCTTGGGTGTTTCCCACATTCACTAAATTATTAAATAAATAATTCTAAAAACCCCGGTAGCAATACCGGGGTTTTTTTATGCCAAACTCTCTTTATTTACTTTCATTTATTTTTGCCACGTCCATGCGACAAAGCCTTGATAACACCCCGCAAAGTGCGGGTTTCTTGTGCTGTTGGTTCAGCTCTTGCAAACAGGTTTTGTAAGTTTTGCATCATAACCGGTGCCTTTTCTGGCGGGTGGAAAAACTCCGCTTGCAGTAATTCTTCCTCCAAATGTTTTAACATTGCCGCCAATTCCTGTTTGGTAGCCAGCGGGTTATCTGCTGCACGGTTTTCATCAGCATAAAGCCCTGATATATCTGTTGAGTTCCGCCAAGCAAAAGCGGCAACTCCCACGGCTTGCGCTAAATTAAGTGAACCAAAATCATTAGCCACCGGATAAGTAAGTATCCCATCACAAGCTGTAACTTCAGTGTTTGACAGCCCCGAAGCTTCTGGCCCAAACAACAATCCACTTCGTGCGCCGGCATAGTTCGCAGCGTGTATTTTTTCCATAGCATTGTCGGGAGACAATACCGGTTTTTCCATGTCGCGGCGCCGGGCAGTAACCGCAAACACCTGTTGCAAATCAGCTATTGCTGTAGCGGTGTCCTCAAAAACCCGAACCGGTTTCATTAAGTTAAACGCTCCAGCGGCCATCGCTGTCGACTTTTCATTCGGCCAGCCGTCCCGTGGACTGATAATACGTAACTCCAGCAAACCAAAGTTACGCATCACCCGCGCTGTTGCTCCAATGTTTTCACCCATTTGCGGCTGCGACAAAATAATGACTGGTTGCAGTGTTTCTACTTTTGTCGGCTCTTCAGCCATTATCAACCTCGCTTAACAGTTTACAAATCTTACCAATATTACACCGGTTTTATCTGGTTGGCTCTTCCCCAAAATAAAAACCAGTGCTATTTGGTGTGCTAATAGCGTACTAAATAGGCGACGACCATAATTTTGCACACAGTGCGCGGCAACAAATAAATATCGGAAAAACAAATGGCTAAAATCAAGGTAAAAAACCCAATCGTAGAACTCGATGGTGACGAAATGACCCGAATCATGTGGGCTATGATCAAAGAACGCCTGATCCTTCCTTATCTTGATATTGATCTGAAATATCATGACCTTGGAATTGAACACCGCGATGAAACCGATGATCAAATAACCGTTGATGCCGCTCACGCAATTAAAAAATACGGCGTTGGCGTTAAATGCGCCACCATCACCCCTGATGAAGATCGGGTTGAGGAATTTGGCCTAAAGAAAATGTGGAAATCACCGAACGGAACCATTCGCAACATTCTTGGCGGCGTAATATTTCGCGAGCCGATTATTTGTAGCAATGTTCCACGCCTTGTCCCCGGTTGGACAAAACCAATTGTTATTGGCCGCCACGCCTATGGCGATCAATATAAAGCCACTAACTTTATTGTTCCGGGCAAAGGTAAATTGAGCATGAAATGGCAATCTGAAGATGGCGGACAAACCATCGAAAAAGAAGTGTTTGATTTCGACAGCGCCGGCATTGCAATGGGCATGTATAATCTTGATAAATCCATTACCGACTTTGCCCGTGCCAGTATGAATTTTGCTCTAAAACGCAAATGGCCACTATATCTGTCGACCAAAAACACAATACTCAATGCCTATGATGGCCGATTCAAAGACATTTTCATGGATATATTCGAGGCGGAATTTAAGGACAAGTTTGCCGAAGCAAACATTACTTATGAGCATCGGTTGATTGACGATATGGTTGCTTGCGCGATGAAATGGGCGGGTGGTTTTGTCTGGGCTTGCAAAAACTATGATGGCGATGTGCAATCCGACACCGTAGCGCAAGGATTTGGCTCGCTAGGCTTGATGACCTCGGTTTTGATGACCCCAGATGGTCGCACCCTGGAAAGCGAAGCGGCGCACGGTACTGTGACTCGCCATTATCGCGCCCATCAACGCGGCGAAGCCACTTCGACTAATTCTATTGCCTCGATTTTTGCTTGGACTAGAGCCTTACAACATCGCGGTAATTTGGATCAAACACCAGAAGTAACAGAGTTTGCCGAAAATTTAGAAAACGTCGTTATTAAAACTGTAGAAACTGGCTTTATGACCAAAGACTTGGCCTTGCTGGTCGGGGATAGTCAAAGTTGGCTGACCACTATGCAATTTTTAGAAAAAGTGGCGGATAATCTCGATAAGAAAATGTCTGCGCAGTGAAAACATCCACTCCTTAAAGGGAGTGGACAAATTCATCATAGCCAATGCCTTTTTTTTGTAAAATAGCAAATAAAGCGGAAACAGAGTTTTCCAGCCCTTCTTTGCGGCTGGTAGCTTTGTTCTCGATGGCTAACAAAGACTCATATAATGGAACAATACTGGCAATTGCTGCTTTTGATGGT
>JAKITZ010000165.1 GCA_021647805.1 Robiginitomaculum sp. | reverse complement strand
CCCGGTAACTGTTCGTCGCAATCTTCTTCATTGTCAGGACGAACGTTCAGTATACGTCCAAACCCCATTTTACGAATTTCCGATAAATGCTCTGGGAAAACCTGAGTTGCTACCGAGAAATATGGTGTGATTTCTATTGGCTGAAAGGCAGGTGTTTTGTTTGAAGTCATTGCTGGCTCCCGTGAAAATCAAACAGCAATCATAGATGTATAGCAGATTGCGGTTTTACAAGAGTAATCACCGCATTAAAGATCAAGATCGGTGATTTCTGCCGCATGCTCCTGAATAAATGCAAAGCGCAATTCCGGTTTCTTGCCCATTAAAGTTTCAACAAGAGCTTCGGTGGTTGGTAAATTATCAGGATCAATTGTTACCCGTGCCAGCGTCCGGGTTTTCGGGTTCATGGTGGTTTCTTTTAATTGCGCGGGCATCATCTCACCAAGACCTTTAAATCTGCTAATCTCTACTTTGCCAGAGCCGCTAAATGGCCCATCTAGCAATTCCTGCCGATGAGCATCATTTCTGGCATAGGCGCTTTTGCCTTTTTGCACCAACCGATATAACGGCGGCAAAGCAAGATACAAACGTCCAGATTCTAACAATCCCGGAGTGCATTTGTAAAAGAAAGTCATCAATAAGGCCGCGATATGATCACCATCAACATCGGCATCGGTCATGATAATCACTCGCTCATAACGCAAATCATCGACGTTGAAGGTTGAGCCGATTCCAACACCTAATGCTTGCATCAGATCCTTGATTTCTGCATTGGCAAAGATTTTTTCTTTTGTCGCGCTAGCTACATTAAGAATTTTACCTTTTAGCGGCAAAATAGCTTGTGTATGGCGATCACGCCCTTGTTTGGCCGAGCCGCCAGCACTATCTCCCTCAACTAGAAATATTTCGGTTCCTTCATTGGATCTGTTGGAACAATCGGCCAATTTTCCCGGCAGGCGTAATTTGCGGGTGGCTGATTTTCGGCTGACTTCTTTCTGTTTGCGTCGTTTTAGACGATCTTCAGCGCGAGAAATAACCCATTCAACCAATTTTGCGCTTTGCACCGGAGCTGCAGCTAACCAATGATCAAATTGATCACGTATAGCATTTTCAACCGCTTTGGCTGCTATTGCTGAGGCTAGTTTTTCTTTGGTTTGGCCTTGAAACTCCGGCTCAGAAATAAATACCGAAACCATTGCGCCAGCCGTGGCCATAACATCATCGGCGGTTATTAAGGCAGCCTTTTTGCCATGCCCGGAAATTTCTGCATAAGCGCGAAGACCTTTGGTTAATGCTGCACGTAAACCAGCTACATGGGTTCCGCCTTCACGGGTTGGTACGGTGTTGCAATAGGAGTTAACAAACCCGTCAGCCTCACCAAAGCCTTGCGGTGTCCATGCCAAAGCCCATTCAACAGTGCCGTGTTTTTCTTTTTTCTCGACCAAGCCACTGAAAATACTTTCGGTGATGATGGTTTTGCTGCCCAAGCGTTCTTTGAGAAAGTCCAGTAATCCGCCGGGGAAATGAAATTGGGCTTCGGTAGTAACATCCGTTCCCTCGCAGATCTCAGGATCACATTTCCAGCGTATCTCTACACCTCTGTGCAAATATGCTTTTGACCTGGCCATTTTCATTAGACGCTTTGCCGAGAATTTTAATTTTGAGCCAAATATTTCTGGATCCGGTTGAAAGCGAATTGAAGTACCGCGTCGGTTAGCTGTTGCCCCCATTTTGAGCAATTTAGTAGTAGCTATGCCTTGGGCAAAGTTTTGGCCGTAAAGTTGACGGTTTCGAGCAACCTCCACCTGCAAATGGGTGGAGAGGGCATTTACCACTGAAACACCAACGCCGTGCAAGCCGCCAGAGGTCTGGTAAACATCAGAATTGAATTTACCGCCAGCGTGCAAAGTGGTCATTATGACTTCTAATGCTGATTTGTCTTTATATTTCGGGTGATTGTCTATTGGTATACCGCGCCCGTTATCTGTGACTTTCAACCAATTATCTTTTTCAAATGAAACTTCGATGCGGTCAGCGTGTCCGGCAACAACTTCGTCCATGCAATTATCAAGAACTTCGGAAAACAGATGGTGCATGGCATTGGCATCGGTGCCTCCAATATACATTCCAGGGCGCATACGAACCGGCTCTAACCCTTCAAGGACTTCGATATCCTTGGCTGAGTAATTTTCTTGAGTGTTCTGATCCGGTAGATCATCGAACAGTGATTTTCGAGCTGAAGTGGTCATAAGTGTTTCCGGTTTGAACTGTTATCGTTGGTGACGACTCAATTATTGAGCCTATTGTTACCATGCTCCTTAAAGATTGCTACTTCCTCACCAACCTCAGTTCTTACTAGCGGGTGTTTTATGTTTGGTCATTTACTTGTTCTGTCTGATTCGTAGCTTCAAGCTACCAATCTAGATCGTTTACGGTTTTTCAAAAAGGCTTGTTTTTAGTGGTCACGTTTACCAGAGCATCGGGTGAAAAGTGTGCGCGGTTTTAATTCCATCAAGTCCGTCATCCCGTGCTTGACACGGGATCCAGTCATATAAGTTGCGTGAGGGGGAATGGTGGGAGCTCACCAACCGCTCGTATCATTGGTATTACAAGGCTGGACTCCGGATTAAATCCGGAGTGACGGTTATTGGTATTGCTCGCCACAAAACCGGTACTGATCACGTGTCGGGGAACGGGACTAAAGCTTTTGTTGGTAAATGCTCTAACACAAAACAGAGGCTGACACTCGGGGGAATGCCAGCCTCTGTAAATTCTTGCTTGCCGGACACGGGAAGCCAGGTGCACAAGAGCGCGTCAGGTGTGTGCGCAGGTTTAATATCGTATAGGTTGCAATTAAGGTCAAGATGCAATCTAATTATAAAGTTACATGGAGTTACAATGACTTAGATTTTGTCGGTTATTGGCTCGTTAACGCTTTTTCTTGGAATTAGAAGATAAATCGAATCACAACCTTGCCGGTATGCCGGGTAAACCCATCGCGAATATCCGCATCAAAATCAAACCCGAAAGATGTGTATCTACTGCCAGCGGTGAATGACAAGCCAAACAATAATCCGGTTTTTGCTAATTGCTCTTCGGTTAGTGTGAAGCGGTCATTAAACCCGACGAACCTGGCGGTTGTTACTGTCGGATCACCAATAAGGTCATTGCGGATACCGGCTCTTAGTCTTGGAGCCCACCAAGAGCGTGCATTTCCGAATTTCCGTCCTACTGTAAAGGTTGCTGTAGCGGAAAGGTTTTCTGAAATCCTGCTATCCAGTGCCAAATCAAGACCAACACCGCCGCCAACTTCCTTATATCCTTCTTCGGTCAAACGTAGGTAATCAAGTGAAACGCTGGGGCTAAATAGCCATTTGTTAAAGTTGAAATCTTTGGAAAGCTGAGTTGTGCCAGAAATATGATAACCAAGCCAGCTGCCTGTAGTTTCTCGCTCAATTGTTCCAAAACTCAAGACCCGCCGGGAATCAAAATTATCCAGTCCAATAGCCGAATGGGCAACGAAATCTAAGCCAGCGATGTTTTTACCGGCATATAGTCCCGCTTGCACAGAAACAGATGATAATGGATTATCAAATCCTTGAGTTTCGTTCATTTGATTGGAAAATCCGCTTAAAGAAAAACCAACAGCATCAAAACCAGCCACTGGGCGGTCAATACCAATAGCCAACCCTAAGCCATATCCAGAGTAAGGTTGTGAAACCGAACTGCGTATTCTGTCGATATAGTAACCAATTTCTTGTATCCACACACCACCTTCATCGCCATATCCTCGGCGTAAGGCGTCCAAGCGGTTGCTAACGGCACCGGTGGCGCCATCAGTGTTAGCGCGGGTAAACTGTAAGGCTGCTGCGCCAAATTCAGGAAGTAGCTGATTGTATGCGCCGTAAAAGTCATCTGCGCTTGCAAGTCCGGCAAAACCAGTAGTTAAATTGTCATCAGTGCTGGTGACAATGGCCTCAAACCAAGCTTCATAAACTGCGCTTTGGTTGATGTTCATGCCTAATTCGGAGGCAGAGCGCCGGGTTAAAGTAACCAGCAAAGTATCAGAACCAACAGATTGGCTCAAATCCACATTATACAGGAAAGGTAATGTTTCACTGTCCAGCATAGTGGCAAAATCCTCAGCAAAATTAAAATTGCTGGCGGTAATTAAATCAAACGTGCCATTGTCGCGAATTAATCCTGAAAGGATTGGCGTTATACGAGATCCGGTTAGAAATGTTACATTTCCTGAAGCATTGAATGATGCGCTTTGTAAGCCACCGCCGACTGCAGGATCTATGGTCAGTTGCAAACGTGCATCAGTGCCAAACGTTGCGCTGGTAATCGATAGATTAGTATCGGCACCTAGAGCTAAAAGGCCGTTACGGATATTAAGTGTTAGCTGCCCGTCTGTATCGTAAATAGCGCCGGTTAATTTCGCGCCATTGTCAATTATCAGCAGATCATCACCATCGCCAAATAGCACGTCTCCAGTTATCGAGCCGCCAGCTAACTCCAGAGTGTCACCGCCGGAACCAAACATAATATCGCCTGAAATCTCTGGAATTAGTAGTGTGCTACTTCCATCATCCACTGCAGCTATTTGCTGTAAAGTGGCACCTGTCGTATTAGCCGTTAGATCAACAGCAACTCTTCTGCGAGTGGTGTCACTTGGGTCTGTGACATTTCCGTCGGTTAACAGCTCAGCGAACACAGTTATTATTCGGCCATTATTGATAAGAAGATTAACTGTGCCGCTTTCATCGACAACGCCGGCGGAAAAACCTCCTGCACCAGTGCCAATAAACGCTGATTCAATTCGGGTGTTGATACGCAGCTCGTTCACTTGTGCGCCAGCTTCTATCACCACGCCTGCGGCGCGGCCTCCAGTTTGTGACAAGACATTGGTCTCTATCGATCCGCGTAAATCAATAACCGGTACAATACCGCCTCTGCCAATTGAGATTGCCGTTGCGTCGGCTTCGAATGCGCTGGAAAGAATTGTCCCTGAGCTTAATAAACCACCTTCAATAATTGTTTGCCGTAACATTCCGCCAACTTCAGAGCCTTCAATGCGAATTCCTGTGGTGGTAAATCCGTCGTTAAGGCCGGTTGCTGTTATTTGACCGCGGTTTATCACGCCAAAAAATTCGTCGTTCGCTACAGTTCCAAATGCACCAATATTGATGTCCCCATTATCAGTTCCATCAAGTGAGGCTGTTACCAATAGAGTTGGAGCTGATCCATACGTTTGTAAATTTCCGCGAGTTAGATTACCGTTTTCATCAGTGATGGCGTCATTTATTATACCGCCGCCAACATTACCACCAATGGCCATTGCCGAGCCGCCAACCAATAAATCATCGGCATCAAGTGCATCTCTTGTAGTTAGGCTTCCGCGAGTAGTAGAGCGAAAACCTGTCGCACTTATATTAGCTGTGTTTTGAACAGTGCCAGTGACATCACCTGCTATATTAACCCCATTGGAGCCTTCACCAACTGTATTTATCCGACCAGATGTCACGACATTGCCATCAACAGATCCGGTAACAGACACACCATAGGCGCGATCGCCAACCATGTTCATTGTGCCATTGCTGGTTAAATTGCCGACCATATCACCAGCAATTAGAATGCCAGCAGAATCATTGCCTTCGATATTTATTTGTCCAGTACTATCATTCAAGATATTCCCAGTGAAGATCGATCCAGCTTCAACCAAAATGCCAGTGCGGTTAGTTCCAATTGCAAA
>JAKITZ010000164.1 GCA_021647805.1 Robiginitomaculum sp. | reverse complement strand
GTGGTAGATGAATGGATTGATTGCAAGCCTATAGTCCAACCTGTCTGTCATATTACCCAAATTTAAGTGGCTTTTTTGTAAAAACCACCGCAATAACAATTTACAAACAAAATGTACGAAGGATTTACGGAAACTTCCATGCCGAAAATTATACTTATTGGATCTATGATATTGCTACTCAGTGCCAGTCCGGTTTTTGCTGGATCTGACAAATTGGCCAAAATTATGGGTTTTGGTGGTGTATGTGCCGATTGTAACTTGTCAAAAAAAGACTTGTCCAATGCCCGTATGAATGGCGTAAGTTTTCCAAGAGCCAATTTCACCGGCACTGACCTAAGCGACTCAAAAATGACCGGCTCCAATTTCAACCGGGCAGCTTTTCGTAGAGCCGACCTTAGCGATGTCAAAGCTAGCGGCAGCAATTTTTCTTGGGCGGATTTCTCAGGCGCAACTCTTGATGACATTCAAGCTAATGGTTGTAATTTTTCGCGAGCCAATTTCACCGGTATGAAAGGACGAGATGCAGAATTTTACTCCAGCAATTTAAGCCATAGCAATTTATTAGGAGCGTCATTGATAGATGCAGAATTTGAAACCAGCAATTTGTCTCACACAAACTTTTCTGGAGCCAAATTACGTGGAGTAAGTTTTACAAGATCCAATTTGGCGCAAACCAATATGCAAGCTGCAGATTTACGTGAGACTGAATTTGACCATGTTGATTTTCGCGGCGCCCAATTCGGGAACGCCATCCTTAGCAATGCAGTATTTGACCAAGTTTTTCTTAGTGGAGCTGATTTATCCAGAGTTCGCGGTTTGACACAAAATCAACTTAAGAATTCTTGTGGCAATCAGAATACTAAACTACCGGCAAACATTAAAATTAAAAATTGTTCTTCCGTAGAATGGGCCGATGATTTTTCCGACCCAGAATATAATGTAACAAATAATTTCTCATTTAATATTCAAAAAGATGAATATGAAAAAATACGAGAAGAAGTTAAAAGAGCCATAACTCAAGGTCACGAGAGCTTGGCCGAAGTGCAAAACAGTTTTACATTTGGCTTGGGCGATCAAAACTCCACCATAATTCATTTTGAATGGAACCAGCAAACAAGTGCCAATGAAAACACTAAAGCTTATCGCTCCCAACGGTCGCTGGAGCGCACCATTCGTTCTTTAGCTCGCCTTGAGCTAAGCTCTAGCGAGGCACAAAACGAAATTGACTTTGCGATAATGCGGCTTGAACAAGCAAAAGCAGTTTTGGCGCAAGCACAACAAGATCAAGAATAAGAACCGCATTTTCAGTGATTACTGATAATAATAGATAGTTCGGCTTGTTTTATTATTTACGTTTCTGCGCTAAACCATTGGAAATGAACCTCACTCGTAGAACACTAATAGGCACCATGGCCGCCCTGCCCTTTGCACGTGCGGCGAATGCTCAAGCCTTGCCCGAAGCGGTATTGCAGCTTATGAACCACCCAGCTGCCGTATATTTTGAAGCTCCTCCTGGCGGCTCTGGCGTACCAATCAATATACCTATCAACACAACAACAGGTACTTATAACTGGATGCAAATGTTCGCGGGCAAGGCTGTTTTGCTGGATTTATGGGCTAGCTGGTGCGCCCCTTGTCTTATCGAGACACCGGGGTTAAACCTGCTTGCATCACAACTAAATTCACCAAAATTTGAGGTAATAGTACTTAAAACCGCTGATCCCAAAACCAGCCTTAACGACCTTGGTAAATTTTATAAACAGCAACAAATAACCGACTTAACGCCAATGCAAGATGGCTCAAACGATGGTTGGGGCTTTTTTAGATCAATGAAAGTCAACACGCGTAATAATGCAAAAACTGCCGGTTTGCCAATGGCTGCATTGATCGATACAGATGGCCGCGAAATAGCCAGAACCTATGGAAGTATTGCCGGAGGTAAATGGAATAATCCACAAATTGCCGATTTTATTGCAAAATTCTCAAAGGCATGGAGCTAAAACATGCCACAAAAACAAATCCTTACCCTTGAAGACTTACAAGGCATCTCCACTTTGGCGCAAGCTCCCAAAGGAGCATTAAGAACTGCTGTCAAAAGTACTGAATGGATTAAAATACCCGGTGGTAAAGCTCTTTTCCAACCCGGAGATCATGCAAACAGCATTTATTTTGTCAAATCTGGAGTGTTTGGCGCATTCCACAGGGCATCAGATGGTGAACTGGAATTACTTGGTTATATCCGTACTGGCGAGCCAGTCGGCGAAATGGCATTTCTGGGCGCCACACCACATGCCAGCGCGGTTTATGCTCTACGTGATGCAGAATTGATACGCTTCCCGCGCGATGTTTTTAATAAATTAGCTCGCAAATTCCCCGATTTATTGCAAACATTATCGCAAATGATTGTGTTGCGAATGCGCTCGAACAACCGCACAGCCCTTAATGAACGCAGTCAACCAAAAGTGTTCGTAATGCTGGCAACTTCACCAACTATCGCCACTAAATATCTGGCAAAACAATTGGCCAATCAACTAACCATTATCGGTAAGACGGTAAAAATAATCGGCCCAAAGGATCCACAACAATCCCCTTACTGGTTCGATCAGCAAGAACAAATACACGATATTATTTTGTTATATGGACCTATTGCCGATAACGACTGGTTTCGACTTTGTATGCGTTATGCCGACCGAATATGGATTTTGGGCAGAGCTGACGCAAGACCTTCCGATCCACTATTGCCGCCGGAAAACTTTCCAGCCAGAGCCATGCGGCTTATTGACGTAATATTATTGCATAACCAAAGCGAACGGGCGGTAAGCAATGGCAAGGACTGGAAAAAGGCAGCAAAAGCATCACGGGTTTTTCATTGGCGAACCAGCAATCAAGAAGATGCCGCACGAATTGCTAGAACCGCTGCTGGACGTTCCGTTGGTTTGGTGCTCTCAGGCGGCGGAGCCAGAGCCTACGCTCACATAGGGGCGGTACGGGCATTGCGCGAAGCCAATATTCCAATTGATTTTTGCGGTGGCACCAGCATGGGTGCAATCGTCGCCGCCAATGTGGCAATGGGTTGGAGCGATGAGAAAATTGAACAATCAATTTTAGAGGCATTCGTAAAAAGTAATCCAGTTAATGATTATGTATTACCAGTAGTATCGTTAACCAAAGGAGCCAGAGTAAAACGCCGCTTGTCCAAGCATTTTGGTGATATTGCCATAGAAAATATGGTGTTGCCGTTTTTCTGTGTCTCGGCAAATTTAACTACAGGACAACCTACTATTCACCGTCAGGGACTATTACGAGAGGCTTTACGCGCCAGTATAGCCCTGCCGGGGGTTTTGCCTCCCGTGGTGATGAACAGGCAAGTACACGTCGATGGCGCGGTGCTTAACAATTTTCCAGTTGATGTGATGCAGGATTTTCATCGCGGGCCGGTCCTAGGTGTCGATGTTAGTCAAGTGCGAGGGTTAGAGGCGGACGAATTTATCGATCCACCCGGATTCTTTGGGTGGGTAATGAAAAATGGTTTTCGCAAAGCGCCGCCGATTGCTTCGCTATTGTTGCGAACCGCAACCCTATCCACCAGTAATTTAGATTTGCGAAGAGCCAATGCTGATATTTTAATTCTTCCAGAAATGGAAGATATGGATCTTCGCGACTGGAAGTCGTTTGATAAAGCCACCCAAGCCGGATATGTAGCCACAGTTAAGGCACTCGATGCAGGCCTGTTAGATAACTTGCGACAAATAACAACAAATCAGGTGTTATAGGTCATATGCCCCATGACAGCTTATGCAGCTTAATATTATAAAACACCAAATAACCTGTGAGGATGAAATGAAAAAAACTCTTATATACGATTTACCAACTCGGCTTTTCCATTGGAGTTTTGCTGCTCTTTTCGTCGCGGCTTATTTCATTACCAATGTTTTTGAAGATGAAAGCGAAGTTTTCCCCTATCACATGATGATCGGGTTATTGATGGCACTTATTGTGTTCCTTAGGATAATCTGGGGAATTGTCGGAACCAAATATGCCAGATTTTCATCTTATGTATTATCGCCAACAGCATTGATAGAATACTTCAAAGGCATTTTCTCTACAAACTCCGAACGAAAACTTGGCCGCAACCCAGCCTCTAGCTGGGCAGCTTTGTTTATGATTGCCATTTCTATAGGTTTGGTAGTAACAGGCTATTTAATAACTACCCCCAGCAAAACTGAACTACTTGAAGAAATACATGAACTGTTGTCAGACGGCTTCTTGATCATTGTGCTTTTGCATATCGCCGGAGTAATACTGCATACAATACGCCATAAAGACCCAATCGCAAAAAGCATGGTTACCGGTTACAAAGACCCTATTGATGACAACAGTGTCGGAATTAAAAACAACAACAATATTGTCGCATTATTTTTCATCATTGCGGTTATCGCATTTGTGTCATTGATGGCAAACGGCTATGACCCCAAAGAAAGAACTCTGGATCTTCCCGGCTTCCAAATAAAACTGGAGGAAATGGAAAAAGATAAAAGCGGATACGAAAATGAATACAAACGCGAAGAAGAATACAATGATGATGACTAAAAAGTTTGCCATATAATCATATTATGAAAATCGAAGAGCGTATTTTTATAATACTAATTCTGACTGTAATCATCATATTGATAATGGTGGACTTAACAGCTGACTTCAACGAAGGCACTGCGCTCTGGCACCTTTTCATAGAAGGTGTAGTCGGGTTGTTTGCAATGTTCGGCGTGTTACTTTTAGTCTATAAATCGTTGAAATCCATGTCCTCGCTTAAACAAGAAAAGTACAAGGTTAAACTATTACAAGCAGAATCAAATAAATGGCGGCAGCAGTTACAAAAACACATACACGGTTTAAGTGACAGCATTCACCAGCAAATGGATTATTGGCGCCTGACACCCTCTGAAAAAGAAATAGCCTTCATGTTGCTCAAGGGGTTGAGCATAAAAGAAATCGCCGAAATCAGAAATACATCGGAAAAAACAACACGAACCCAATGCGCCAGTGTGTATGAAAAGTCAGAGCTGGCAGGGCGCTCGGAATTATCTGCTTTTTTTCTGGAAGACCTGTTTAACCCCTCATAATCGACACGAGAGGACGATAACGCATTAGAAAACTTAACGCAGGGAGACAAAAGAAATGGTGCGGGTAAGAGGTGAAACCTCGAACCGTACCAGCGCTCAAGTAGCAGGCGCCAGCACTGCGGTAGCGCAGACAAATATGGTGCGCTTAGACACGGATACCTCGAACCAATTTTGGCAGGAATTAGAAGAATGGCAAGGGCAAATAAATGACATTCAGAACCCTCCACCAAAGCTTGAGCCATGAGCCTAAAACAATTCACCTTGCCGACTGGCCTCTACATGTTTCTGCCATTTCTTGCTCTTGGCTTCTGCGTTGAGCCAATCTGTAACAAATTCAATAACTCCGCCTGCATAGGCTTCGATTGTTCCAATCTCATGAAAGTGTGATCTGTAACCTGTCTCTGTCATAGGTAACTGTATACGTGGTGGGTTAATTGTCTCAACTTCCAAATCGGCAATAATATTGCCCATATCTCTAAGTTTATGCCGCGCCTCTATCTCAATATTTTGCCATGTAAACCTGTAAATTTGAATCTCCGCTTTAAGACCCCTATGAACTCACGACACAAGTGCAACACTTTGCTAGAAAGATGTTGCAATGGGAAAAACATACAGGCAGCTCAGCCTTGACGAGCGGATAGAGATATACCGTCTGCATGCAGACGGTATATCCATAAGAAAA
>JAKITZ010000163.1 GCA_021647805.1 Robiginitomaculum sp. | reverse complement strand
CACGTTTGAAGTGCAACGGTTGTTGTGGTGCCATAGAATACTTCGTTTGGAGTTTTGTATTCCAGACATTTTCTTGGTGTATTATTATAAACAGTTACCAATTTTAACTATCGTACCCCTCACCCCAACCCTCTCCCGAGTCGGGAGAGGGAGTTCGATGTGCGATGTTTTGAAGCAGAGCGGTAACATTTCCACTGCGCCCCTTCTCCCATGGGGAGAAGGTCGGGATGAGGGGCTGGATGTTGGTTGTTTTGCGCTAAGGGTGAACAAGGGTCACATGACCCTTAAGGGGGAACCCTCAATTAGCAATTATTGGCAAAGACTACCAGCAAACTAAGGCTTAATTGGCACAGAATTAGCACTTAATTGCACTTGCTCACCCTTGAACAGCGGGGATAAGTGTCAATCATACTCGTAAGACTCACCCTTGCTATAATGGTGTTGCAAACAGCCATTACTGGTTAACTTGCGGCTCTTTGACATGGTGAATATACGCTAAACTTAACAAAACATTGGTTCTGTAGGTGGTTACTAAGGACTGTTATCACATCACGAATTGTTTTCTGCTGAGCAGTTTTAAGTTTTATCCGCTGGGGAAAGCCAAAATTGTGACTAAGGTGTTTTTTTAACTGTGTTTCACAGCTATTTTAGTGCTTGGTTCAGCGCCTCCAGGCACTTATCTATATTATCATCTGATGCGCTAGCTCCCATCAGGCCAATGCGCCAAACCTTGCCAGCCAATGCGCCAAGTCCAGCGCCTATTTCAAGGTTATGTTGTTGTAACAAATCCTTACGGATCGTTGCTTCATCAATAACCGAGCTTGGAAATTTTACTGCGTTTAATTGCGGTAATCGGTATTGCTCCTCGACCACAAATTCCAACCCCAGATTTTCCAATCCGAATTTTAGCTTTTGGTGCATGTCGGCATGACGCTTCCACGCTGTTTGCAAGCCTTCTTCGTGCAACATCACTAAGGCTTCGTGCAGGCCGTACATGGCATTTACCGGGGCGGTATGGTGATAGGTACGCGCCCCGTCCCCTTGCCAATATGCCATTACCAAGGACAGGTCGAGAAACCATGAGCGGACTTTGCTTTTTCGGCTTAGAATTTTATCGGCGGCGGCAGGTGAAAAACTTACCGGCGATAAACCCGGCGGGCAAGACAGGCACTTTTGCGTGCCGGAATAAATTGCATCAATTCCCCATTCGTCGACCAGTAACTCGATCCCGCCAAGAGAGGTTACCGCATCAACCAGTGATAATGCACCATTTTTGCGGGCAAGATTGCATAATGCCTTGGCATCGGAGCGTACTCCGGTGGAAGTTTCAGCATGTACAAAGGCCAATAATTTTGCATTTGAGTTGGCGGTAAATGCCGCTTCGACCTTGTCCAAGCTAACCGGCTCACCCCAATTGTCCTTGACGACAATGACAGTACCGCCCATGCGCTCGACGTTTTCCTTCATTCGGCCACCAAAAACCCCGTTAATGCAGACAATAACTTCATCACCTGGCTCTACCAAATTGGCAAAACAACATTCCATTCCGGCAGAACCCGGCGCGGAAACCGCAAAAGTCATGCCGTTATCGGTGCAAAAAGCCTGTCGTAACATGGTTTTGATCTCGTCCATCATACCAACAAATGCCGGATCAAGGTGGCCAATGGTTGGTTGCGCCATGGCTTTTAGAACCCGTGATGGCACATCGGAGGGCCCTGGCCCCATCAAAACACGGCTTGGCGGATGAAAACTTTGCATTGTAATGACCTTTGTTCTTCTAAAACCTGTAAGTCACTTGTATGAAGCTGTGCTAACCTTGGCAATCGGTCTTGGCAAAAACAGGAAATAAAACTTATGGCTGCCTTGCTCGCCAGTTTACAAAACATCCACCTAACCTTTGGACAAGCACCTTTACTCAACGGAGCTGATATGATGATCCACAAGGGAGCCAGAATTGCCCTTGTTGGTCGTAATGGCTCTGGCAAGTCCACCTTGTTGAAAATATTGGCAAATACGGTACAACCAGACAATGGAACGCGGTTTGTAAATCCGTCTACTACGGTGCGTTATCTTGATCAGGAACCTGATCCGTCCGGCTTTGCCAATATTGGTGAATACAGCGCCTCGCAATTAGCACCCGGTGATGAAAACTGGAAAGTTGATGCAATGTTGTGGGAGCTTGGGGTTGATCCGGCTTCTGATCCAAAAATTCTATCAGGCGGTGAGATCAGACGCGCAGCTTTGGTGCGGGCTTTGGCATCAGATCCGGACTTATTGTTGCTAGACGAGCCAACCAATCACCTTGATCTACCGGCTATTGAATGGCTGGAAAACTACTTATTGGCGACAAAATCGGCTCTGGTTACCATCAGCCATGATAGAACATTTGCCTCGCGCCTGTCAAATTCTTGCATCTGGGTTGATCGTGGTCAAACTCGTGAATATAGCCAAGGCTTTGCTGGGTTTGAGGACTGGCGCGATCAAATGTTAGAAGACGAGCAATTAGATCAACACAAACTGTCCAGAAAAATTGTCCGTGAAGAACATTGGTTGCGATACGGTGTCTCAGGGCGACGAAAACGTAACCAGCGTCGCTTGGCTGATCTGCATGACTTACGGGCGCAAAAGAAAAACTATCAAGGCCCAGCAGGGCAAGTGAAACTAGAGGCCTCGGCCGCAGGCAAATCCGGCAAACAAGTTGTCGAGGCCAAGAACTTATCGAAATCTTATGGCGATATTCATCCGGTTCGTGACTTCTCCATACGGATAATGGCCAAAGACCGCATCGGCGTGGTCGGGCCAAATGGCGCCGGAAAGTCCACTCTTTTGGGATTGTTGACCGGAGCATTGGCTAGCGACACCGGCACTGTTAAACTTGGTACTAACTTGCAAATTGCCTCGCTTGATCAACGCCGAGCAGCTTTGGATCCAAACTCGACATTGGCCGAAGCCTTGGTCAATTCCGGCTCTGATCAGGTCGAGATCAACGGCAAGCTCAAACATGTTCATGCCTATATGAAGGACTTCTTATTCGCACCACATCAGGCCAGAACCAAGGTCGGGGTGTTGTCCGGTGGAGAAAAAGCGCGGATCATGTTGGCCAAAGCTTTTGCTTTGCCGTCAAATTTCCTGATCCTTGACGAGCCAACCAATGATCTTGATTTGGAAACGCTTGATTTGCTGCAAGCGATGCTGGCGGAATATCAAGGTACGGTGTTATTGGTATCCCATGATCGGGATTTCATTGATCGGGTGGTGACCAGCACGATTGCCTTTGAAGGTGACGGAAATTGGCGGGTGCATCCCGGCGGTTATTCCGACATTCCTAAAATACAAGCGGCCATCAAAAAAACCGAAAATAAGAAGTCGGTAAAATCTACCAATAAGACAAAATCAGCCGACAAACCGCAACTTACCTTTAAGGACAAACATGCACTAAAAACCCTGCCCGGGCAGATCGTTGAACTAGAAAAAGCCATTGCGCAATTAAATCAGCAATTAGCCGATCCTAATTTGTATACCAATGATCCAGAAAGATTTGCCAAGATCAGCGAAAAACTATCCGCCAAAAGCAAAACGCTGGTAAAGTGCGAAGAGCAATGGTTAGAGCTGGAGATGAAACGCGAAGAATTGGGGTTAAGCTGATTGGCTATTGGATTTATCTATGGCTTCAAGGATCACTTGTTTATCACCAATATGATTGATTAAAAACAATATCAATTTTGCATTTAGTTTGGCACTATCTTTGTCTGACAAACCCTCATGAGCGTTGATCAAAGCCTCATAAACTGTATCAGAATCCTGCAAATTGGCGGTCGTGTTTAAGGTTCCGCTGGTTTTCATCTTTTATGCTCCGGCATCGCTGATCGCCCGATTATGAGCTTGTTTAACATCGTTTTCACTTGCATTAGCCCACCGTGCGGCAACGATTTTATCGGGACGCACCAGATAAGTTGTTCCAGCACCATATCGTTCTCCAGCAAGGCCGGCATCGGACAATTCTAAGATTTGAAGGTTGGTTTGCGGCGGGTTTTGGCCAAAGTGTAACAAGGTAAACCCGTCATCTAGGTTATCCAAAAGCCAGCCATATTCACCGTTTTGGCAAATTGGTGCATCAACGCAAACCTGACCAGGTTTTGGCCCGACTGCAAATTCATCTCTGTCCGGGGTTGAAAGCGGGCTGTGGTGATACGGGGTTGGAGCCGACAATCTGCCGGAATTCACCAACGGTCTGGCAAATTCATATTCGCCAGCTAGCTCCAATACAGCATCACGAAAAACTGTCGAGTTCTCAGATTTTGGAGTAATGAAATCTGTTGAACGACTGGAGTTCAAAATGTTCTCATCTGCACCTTGCGTTCGTTCAACATCATAGCTTGCTAACAGGCCTTTAGGTGCAGTTCCTCGTAAAACCAGATCAAGCTTCCATGCCAAGTTTTGCACATCTGGCAGGCCAGAATTAGCACCACGCGCCCCAAACGGGCTGACCTGATGGGCGGCATCACCGGCAAATATAACCTGTCCATGGACAAAATTGGCCATGCGACGACACTGGAAAGTGTAAACGCTTACCCAGTCTTCTTCGTATTCTATATCCTCGCCAAGAAGCCCGCGAATATAAGGAGCCATGTTTTCAGGCTTGATCGCGGCATCACGATCAACATCCCAACCCAATTGGAAATCAAGCCGCCAAATATCGTCCGGTTGCTTGTGCAACAGTGCGGTGCGCCCTTGGTTAAACGGCGGATCAAACCAGAACCAGCGTTCTGATGGCCGGCTTTGCTTGAACTTAACATCAGCGATA
This sequence comes from Robiginitomaculum sp., assembly GCA_021647805.1. Taxonomy (GTDB): domain Bacteria; phylum Pseudomonadota; class Alphaproteobacteria; order Caulobacterales; family Maricaulaceae; genus Robiginitomaculum_B. The sequence continues at coordinate 1,017 of JAKITZ010000163.1, read as the reverse complement.
AGGAAGCTATCTTCAAATATTCGCCCCTCAAAATCCAGCCCCATCAAATCACGAATTGTTGACTTACTGCCATCACAAGCCAGCACATAATCGCTGGCCATCTGATAATCACCATCACGAGTGGTAATGGTTAAAGTTGAGCCGTTTTCACTAACATCGATACCGCTAACTTTGTGACCCCAGCGGATTTGTACATTTTCCATCGCCTCTAGGGCATCGACCAGATAGTCCTCAACATAATATTGTTGAATATTGACAAAACCCGGGTTCTTTTGATCTTTGACCGGCAACATATCAAATTGATATACCGGATCAGAGCTGTCACCCCAAAATACTTTACCAACATTCCAGATAACGCCTTTTTCAACGATACGCTCGCCAATGCCAAGATCATCAAAAATATCCAAAGCTTCTTTGGAGTAACAAATCCCCTTGCTGCCGGCTGGAATGAAATCAAAAGCAGTAACAATGGTAACTTGATGGCCTTTGCGCGCCATAAACAACGCCATTGCCAAGCCGATTGGCCCAGAACCAACAACAACAAATGGGTGGTGTTTAGCCGCCGCGCCATCTAGTTTCGTCGCCTTAAAATAGGCTTTTTCCTTATAAACAGGAATACCCTCAAAGCTCATAATTATCTCCTGCGGCGGTTAATCCTGTAATAATGCCCAAACTTCACGATCGCGATCCATTGTCCAAATGCGCGGCCAGTCAAGACCGTCATATTCGTCCCAAAGTCGCTGCACATTAAACGGCAGACAATGCTCAAAAATCGGCCAGTGCCCGAATTTTGGAGCCAGGGCTTTGTGGGTCGCTTCAAAAGCATCTTTGAGCGTACCGCCATTATCGTAGGCCTCTTTGACATGGGTTTGCATGCCCAGCAAAAACTCGCGCGTCTGCTCGATGGCTGCATTGACCGCATCTTGCCCGCGCGCTACTGCGCCGCGCCCGCCGCTTAGCATTTCAGCCTCGACCGCTTTGACAGTATCAAGGGTGCCGGCAGCCCAATCCATATGG
>JAKITZ010000162.1 GCA_021647805.1 Robiginitomaculum sp. | reverse complement strand
ATTGGCCAGAGCGATTACCCCGCCATATCACCCAAAACGCTATGATACTTGGTTTTTTACTGCCGATACAGATACATTGCTTGATGATCCGATTGATCAGGCCAGTGGCGAGCTGGAAGATCTGCAATGGGTAGGCTTTGATAAGTCACAAGAACTGGAATTACCGTTGATCACAAAAATGGTGTTAAATGATTTACGAGAAAAGATGAATAACTCTGCTGCGGCCACACCTTATTATTTCACCAGACGCGGAAAACATATTCGCACGACTTTATAAATTTTAACGTGTCGTGGCCAATGGAAAACACGGCTGTCCACGCTCTACCAAAGCAATACACGCCCGTGTTGCCATGCTCTGCTCTAGGCCAGTAAACCTTGCCCGAAACAGGGTTTTATCACCTTGTTTTGATGATTGCACAATTGCCAGAGAAGTTTGCAAATCCGGTAAGGATAAACCAGCCACTGCCTGAAGTCTGGTTTCGGCCTGCGCACGTTTTGAATAAGCTCCTACTTGGATCAGCCAATTAGCTGCCAAAACAACTTTCTCCGCCAATTCAGGCACAATCGCACTTTGCCCTTCGATAATTATCTTTACCCCGCGCCGATCGGTTGAACCCTGCTCTATTTGTTGTGGTAAGCCAGCCGGCGCAAGAATTTCTTGTTGCTGCAGGTCAGCTACTTGCACCAATGGCTCTGATTTTACCGCATATAATTTTCTCTTGGAAAGTTCTGTATATGCCGCAGAAATTAAATCCAACGCATGGGCATCACGTTGCGCACCGCTTGCACCGCCAAAAACCACAACAACCAACCTAACCCCTTCACGCTCTACAGTAACCGCAATATTATATCCGGCATCATTGGTAAAACCGGTCTTTAGTCCATCAACACCAGCTATTCGTCCTAACAATGAATTGTGATTACCAAAACTACGACCACCAAAAACAAACTTTTCCAATGAAAAATAATGAAAGAATTTCGGGAAATCCTTGCGAATCGAGACTGCCAAAACCGCCATATCCCGAGCAGTGCTAACTTGCCTTTTATCTGGCAAGCCAGAACCATTGGCAAATCTGGAACGGCTCATTCCCAGTAATTTTGCAGTTTTAGTCATTTTCGAAGCAAATTTTGCTTCGCCTCCGGCTAGTCTCTCGGCCACGACAATCGCTACATCATTTGCGCTTTTGGTCACTAATGCTCTAATCGCGTCTTCGACGGAAATTGTTGTTCCTGATTTTAAGCCCAACTTGGACGGCTTGGCTTTTGCGGCCTTGTCGCTAACCCGCAAACGATCGTCCAGCCCGACATTGCCTCGCTCGATAGCATCAAACAGCAAATACAGCGTCATTAGTTTTGACAGCGAGGCCGGGTAGCGCAACTGATCCGCGTGTCTGGCGTGCAAAACCTCACCGTCTTTTTCAACAATAACTATCGAAGCATAGCGTACCGGTTCAGCCGAACTAGACGCGCTTGAAAGCATAAAGCCAAACAAAAATGATATGAAAATAATAATACGCAAAAGAAGAATCCTGTTCAAACACCGGATTTTGACGGATTTACCTTAGCCAACAGTAAATACGGTGGATAAAATACAATGTTTTGTCAAAAAAATGCCGTCTTGCCCTTACAAAATGAGATTAGCCGCATAATGTTAAGGTAAATAAAGCCACAGATCAGGAAACTGGATTAGAGTTAATGAGTGAAAGAGACAAAAACCCGAACAATGAAGAGCAGGATCCCGATGGTCCGCAAACCGGTGTGGTAGAAAAAACCGAAGCCCGCACCAAGCGCCCCAGCCTGTATAAAGTTATCTTGCTAAATGACGATTACACGCCAATGGAATTTGTCGTGCATTTGTTACGGGGCGTTTTCCATCGCTCGGAAGAAGAAGCCGTACATATTATGTTGCAAGTCCATCAAGACGGAGCCGGTATTTGCGGCGTTTATTCTTTTGAAGTTGCAGAAACCAAAGTCGGCCAAGTAGTATCTGCAGCGCGAAGTTCTGAACATCCACTTCAATGCACGATGGAGAAAGCGTAAAATGCCATCATTTACATCTAGCCTCGAAGAAACATTACACCGCGCTGTGTCGCTTGCCAATGAGCGGTTGCATGAGCTGGTGACGCTAGAGCATTTATTGCTCGCTCTACTTGATGATCCGCAAGCAACAGAAGTACTGATCGCTTGTGAAGCCAATACCCTTGAGCTACGCGGTGCTTTGATAGATTTTCTTGAAGATGAAATGGGAACATTGGTGGTAAACCGCAAAAACCCCGAAGCCCGGCCAACATCGGCATTTCAAAGGGTTATCCAACGAGCGGTTTTACATGTGCAATCATCAGGAAATGGTGATGTCAGTGGAGCCAATGTCTTGGTTGCGATGTTTGCTGAACGCGAAAGCCATGCGGTCTATTTTCTGCATGAACAAGACATAACTAGATTTGACGTGATTAGCTATATTTCCCACGGTGCAAATAAAGATGAAGAAGAAAATGGCCAAGCAGCTACTGATGAAACGGCTGCAGGGGTTTCAGGTATCAAACCAAATGCTTTGCAAAAATATTGCGTTAATTTGAACAAAAAGGCTGCCAATGGGGAGATTGACCCATTGATTGGCCGCGACAAAGAGGTCGAACGCTGCATGCAAGTTTTATGCAGACGGCGTAAAAACAACCCATTGCTTGTTGGCGATCCCGGCGTTGGCAAAACCGCTATAGCTGAAGGGCTGGCGCGGAAGATTTTTCATGGCGAAGTGCCGGAAATTCTTGCCAAATCAACTATATTTTCTCTTGATATGGGCAGCTTGATGGCTGGAACCCGTTATCGCGGTGACTTTGAAGAACGCTTGAAAGAAGTTTTAAGTGATCTCAAAAAGGTCGATGACTCGATCTTGTTTATTGATGAAATTCATACGATTGTCGGCGCCGGAGCCACTTCTGGCGGCGCACTTGATGCCTCTAACCTGTTAAAACCAGCATTACAAGATGGCTCACTACGTTGCATGGGCTCAACAAGTTATAAGGAATTTAGGCAACACTTTGAAAAAGACCGGGCATTGGCCAGACGTTTTCAAAAAATTGATGTGGTTGAACCAAGTGTCGTCGATACCGTAAAAATATTGCAAGGCTTAAAGCCGTATTTTGAAGAATTTCATGATATAAAATATGCCTCAGATGCCATTAAAGTGGCAGTGGAGCTGTCGTCACGTTACCTGTCAGATCGCAAACTTCCCGACAAAGCTATTGATGTTATTGACGAAGTAGGCGCACGCCAACGTCTGCTAGACAAATCTAAACGCAAGAAAACTATCACTGCGAAAGATGTGGAAGAAATCATTGCTCACATGGCACGGATACCGGCCAAAACCGTCAATAAAACTGATCAAGCAGCTTTGCGCTCGCTGGGTAATGATCTAAAACGAGTGGTATTTGGTCAAGATAAAGCTATCGAGCAAGTCTCATCGGCGATTAAAATGGCCAGAGCTGGCTTACGAGAACCAAACAAGCCAATTGGTTGTTATTTGTTTAGCGGCCCCACTGGAGTTGGTAAAACAGAAGTCGCCAAACAATTAGCTTCGGTTATGGGTTTGGAACTTTTACGTTTCGATATGTCAGAATATATGGAAAGACACTCGGTCTCCAGATTGATCGGCGCACCTCCGGGTTATGTGGGTTATGATCAAGGGGGCCTATTTACCGATAAAGTAGATACCTATCCGCACAGTATTGTCTTGCTTGACGAGATCGAAAAAGCCCATCCGGACGTTTTTAATATCCTGCTACAAGTCATGGATAATGGCGTGTTGACTGACAATAACGGCAAATCAATTGATTTTCGAAATGTAGTATTGATCATGACCACCAATGCCGGTGCCTCTGATGCGGCCAAGAACTCTATTGGTTTTGGCCGTGGCAAACGTGATGATGAAAACCAAGAAGCCATCAAAAGACTATTTACTCCGGAATTTCGAAATCGTCTTGATGATATTATTGAATTTGCCTCACTGGACAAAGACAGTATCCACAAAGTGGTGGAAAAGTTCATGTTGCAGTTAGAATTACAGCTTGAAGAACGCGGCATAAACTTTGAACTTAGCCCGGCGGCGCGGTCATGGCTGGCAGAAAAAGGTTATGATGAAAGTTATGGTGCCAGACCGTTAGCCAGAACCATTCAGCAATTTGTCAAAAAACCGCTATCGGATGAGATTTTATTCGGGAAACTGAAAAATGGTGGTCTGGTCAAAGTAGATACCGATCCTAAGGACGCTGAAAAGTTATCGTTCAAAATAATTTCCGACAAAGCAAAACCGGCGAAGAAAACCAAGCCAAAATCTGTGAAAGTTAAATAACACCATTACGATCATCTTGACTTGTGGTTTATGCATCACCATTTCTAAGAATAGTGATATTTGCTAAAGGTAATCCTTTATTCTTTAGTTATTCCAAGATAGTGCCAATGACTTGATTTTTTAGGGTCATTATGGACAATACATTACACATAAACCCGTCTAAAGAAGACGGGAAATTCGGTAAAAAAGGCTGGAAGATGTCGATCGCCGCGGCGATTTCCTGCATTTGTATTGTCGGCATGTCTTTTGGACTTGGCCTGCCTTTATTGGCAATGAACCTTGAGGTGATGACCGGGTCAGGCTTGGTGATCGGGGTTAATGCTTTTGCGGCAGCCATTTCAACAGTGATAGCTGCACCATTCGCACCTTTGATCCTTTCAAAACTACCAGCTCGTCCAGTTTTGATCTTTAGTTTGCTACTAACTGCGTCCAGTTTTATTCTCTATAAACTAGTCCCATCAGTTCCGTTTTGGTTACTGGTTCGGTTCATTTCTGGTTTTGCAATTACTATTTTGTTTGTCGCTAGTGAAAGCTGGATCAATCAGTTAACCCCGAATCATTTGCGTTCGCGAATGTTAAGTATGTATTCCATCTCTTTGGCCAGCGGTTTTGGTCTTGGTGGATTTCTGGTTTCGATATTAGGTATTTCTGGCTGGGCACCATTTTTGGCCGGAGCAATTATTTGCGCCGCCGGAGTGTTACCCTTGCTGGCACCGGGGCCGCAACTAATAGCACCAAGCGCAAAAGAATCATCACCATTGGTTTTACTGTCATATTTCGGTAAAGCCCCAAGGATCATGATGGCAGCCATGGCGTTTGGCGCCATTGAAACCGCCGCCATGCATTTTTCTCCGATCTGGGCTTCACGTTCCGGCCTTGAAGAAACCCAAGCCTTACGCTTGATAATGGTAGGCGCAATAGGAGTAATTGCCTTGCAATTTCCCATCGGTTGGCTTGGCGATAAAATTGACCGCTACACGCTACTAAAATTTTGTGCGCTTGGAACATTGATAGCGCCAATTGCCATGTGGTTAGTGATCGGGCAATCAGTTACTGCGCTTTATGTTATTTTCTTTATTTATGTGGGGCTTGGCGAAGGATTATATATCCTTGCATTAGTTCTAGTTGGCCAGAAATTCAACCACAAAGAAATGACCGCTGCCAGTGCAGCTATCGTTTTAATGTATGGTCTTGGGTCAATGTTAAGTCCTTTAATCATTGGCCCATTGATGGATATTTTCAATCCAAATGGCGCAATGTTCGGCTTGGCTGCATTTGCCTTGGCATATCTTGCTTTTACAATGATGCACCGAAGCAAGAAATCTGGTTGACAGGATCGCTTTGAACAGTATTGTCCGCCGCTCTTGCTGGAACTTCCAGCGTATTTTCCAATTGGAGTTGGACCATGGCCAAAGCAGCCGGTATTAAAATCCGCCTAAATTCCACCGCCGGTACCGGGTTTTTCTATGTTACCAA
>JAKITZ010000161.1 GCA_021647805.1 Robiginitomaculum sp. | reverse complement strand
GCAATGATGCAACAAAATCAACAGGCACCAATAATGAGTGATAAGAGCAATCCAACGCTGGACGCTATCGAAGCCGCAGTTAAAAGCCTAGCCCAGCGAGCAAAGCAGATGCAATCGGACACACCACAACCGCAAACAGACCCACAAATGCGTATGATTGAGGCATTGATGTTTGCGGCCAATGAGCCGCTGGATATGCAAAGCATCATCGCCAGAATGCCAGATGGCGTGGACTGCAATGCGTTACTGGCACGAATGCAGGCCGAATATGCAGAACGCGGTATCAACTTGGTTATGGTCGCCGATAAATGGCGACTGCAAACTGCTCCTGATCTAATGGCTATACTGATTGACGAGCGCGATGAGCCAAAGAAATTATCCAATGCAGCCCTAGAAACACTTTCTATCATTGCCTATCATCAACCCGTCACCAGAGCAGAAATTGAAGAGGTGCGCGGAGTTGCAGTTTCCCGTGGCACGCTGGACTTGCTGATGCAGTTGGATTGGGTTGGTTTACGTGGCCGGCGGCGAACTCCGGGGCGACCAGTAACATGGGGCACTACTGATGGTTTCTTGGCGCATTTCTCATTGGAACGTATCGAAGACTTACCGGGCAAAGATGAATTAAAAGCTGCAGGCCTACTGGACAGCCGTATTCCAGCCGACTTTGAGGTTCCAATGCCATCATCAGATAGTGATATGGATAACTTATTGCCGATTGATGATGAACCAGCAGATGGCGAGTTTCATGTTGATTTTATTGATACTGATACAAGAACTGTAGATTAACTCTCGCCTTGAGCAGGAATTCAGAGTATATTCACCAAAGTACATTTTAGATCGAAAGTAGGATAAAATTATGTCTCCATCAATTTGGCAAATCGTAATTGTTGCGGTTGTTGCGCTGGTTTTATTTGGCGGGCGAGGAAAAATATCCTCGATAATGGGCGATGTCGCCAAAGGTATTAAGAGTTTTCGCAAAGGTTTAAAAGACGAAGATCCGGCCATTGAAGACAGTGGCGAGACCATCGACGTTGAAGTCAATGTTAAAAAAACTGAAAAAAAGTAACCTGCAACACAGTTCCGGTGACAAAAAATGATACCGCAGATCGGATTTGTCGAATTATTGGTTCTTGCCGTAATCGCTTTAATAGTGGTTGGGCCAAAAGACCTGCCAGCTTTGTTGCGAAAGCTTGGAAGCATGACAGCCAAGGCCAAAGGAATGGCTAATGACTTTCGCGGCGCATTTGATGATATGGGACGTGAAATTGAACTTGAAGAGTTAAAAAAAGAAATTGAGGAAATCAAAAAATCCAATCCGGTGGCTCAAATCCATCAAGAATTAGAAGAAGCCGGGCGCGATATAGATGCCAGCTCAAAAGAATAAAGTTCCATGAGCAACGCCCCCACCCCACCCGATGACGATGGTAATGTCGATCCTGATGCTGATGATGGCATAGAGGCCAGCAGAGCACCATTGCTTGATCATTTGATAGAGCTGCGTAACCGGCTTATTCACTCGTTTATTGCGGTTATTATCGCCTTTGCTATTTGTTTTTTCTTTGCTCAGGACATTTATAACTTCTTGTTGGGGCCATTCCTGACGGCAGCAGAAAATACCAAAGCGGCAAGTGGCGATACTTCGCAGCTTGAATTGATTTTCACCGGGCCATTGGAATTTTTCTTTGCCAAAATGAAACTGGCACTATTTGGCGGGGTAATACTGGCCTTTCCGTTTCTAGCTTGGCAAATATATCGGTTTGTCGCCCCCGGACTATATCGCAATGAACGCGGTGCTTTCTTTCCGTTTTTGCTGGCTTCGCCGGTATTGTTTACCCTTGGCGCCAGCTTCGTATATTATGCGATGTTGCCAATGGTTATGCGCTTTGCATTTAATCAAGAACAAGCAGCCGGTGCCGATCAAGTCGCGATTATATTACTGCCTAGAGTTTCCGAATACCTAAGTCTGGTTACAACTTTGATTTTGGCGTTCGGATTTTCATTCCAGTTGCCAGTGGTATTGACCTTAATGGGGCGGGTTGGGTTGGTTAGCGCGCAAGGACTACGCAAGGGCAGAAAATATGCGGGCGTTGGAATTTTAGCATTCGCTGCATTCTTCACTCCGCCGGATATAATATCACAATTCTTATTGGCAGTACCGGTTTTGTTATTGTACGAAATCTCCATCTTGTCAGTGGCACTGATAGAAAAGAAACGCCGCAAAGAAGAAGAAGAAGATGATGTCACAACAGAAAATCAAGAAGATGCTGGTTGATCTAATTCACCTGCTTGTCAGTTAACATTTGCAGACGTGTTTTTAGATACGATAAATGGAGAGGTGCCAGAGTGGTCGAATGGGGCGGTCTCGAAAACCGTTGAGCGTGTGAACGTTCCCAGGGTTCGAATCCCTGTCTCTCCGCCAGTTTTCTGGTGTAACTATTTGGAATTAAACCCCATTCATAGAGCCACTCGCTTTTGTCCCTACTTGAATTACGGTGGGATTACGGTGAATTACGAATTACGGTGCAATTCACCGTAATCCCACCGTAATCCAAATTGGGAAGTTATCTCGGTCAATTTTCTAATGGCCTGTAACGCAGGAGCAAACGCTAGTTTTCAACAAAAGGTTTGTCAAATTAACCCCACTGTTCACTTGATAGAGGTTTGCCTGTTTCGAGGGTAGTTTTTAGATTAGACAGTACCGCTTGCCAGCCTTGCGTAACCCCATTGTGCATCGCAGAGTCTTTATTCAACTTGCTGTGCGTTACGGTCAGTTTCGTATCAGGGCCAAGAGCGACAAGCTCATAAGTTACAATTGATGGAGCAGGTTCTCGGTTTTTGTTTCCCTCAGGTCCGTTCCATGTAACGACTAGTTTTTTAGGTGGATCAACTTCCAAAACCTCTCCGTTAATGTCAACGATGTTTGACCCATCTGTTCGAGTATGCTCCCATTTCGAACCGACTTTCCAATCTGATTTATTATGACGACCCCAATACTTCTTGGTCACAGCCTTATTGATCAACCCGTCCCACACCGTTTCTACTTTGGCTGCGATATAGATAGTGTAAACGAAGTCAGGAGCGTCCCCTTTGGGTTTATCATTATATGGCATTTCGATTTTCCTCTTTGATTTCTGATTCATGTTTTAGATCGACGAGCATTTCCAAGCGTGCATCCTCAAACCGGCCAACCCAGCGATGCACGATCTTTGCTAATGGAACAGGGTTTAAAAAATGCAATTTCTCTCGCCCCTGCCAAGTTACAGATACTAGATTAGCTGCCTCAAGTATTTTCAAATGCTTGGTGACGGCTTGGCGCGACATTTTCATGCCCAAACATAGCTGATTTAAATTTTGGCCATTATCCGCGAACAATCGGTCTAAAAGTTTACGGCGACTATCATCAGCCAAAGCTTTGAAAATATTTGATTTCATATCTGCCATTACATGCAGCCATGCGGTTGCATGTCAATACCTGTTCGTCATTGCATCTGCTTTCGCGGGTTAGTGAAAGTAAGTGTAAGAGCCCTTCTTTGAGCGTGTTAAGCCACTCACTTAACGCCTTCTTTTGCCCCCAATGCAGCCAAAAACAACTTATATTAATTGAGTTACGGTGACAGCAACCGAAATTATTACATGATGTCAACGATTTTGCTGGGGGTAGCCAGCCCCGTCAAAGACGCACCTTCACGCCGCAATAGTGCCAGAAAACTGGCGGTGCTGTCAAACTGAAGCTAAAGGGTCTCTAAAGGTGTGAGTATTGCTTAATTCATACGGTAAAATGTTTTAATTCTGCTAATGTCAAATATCGTTGTGAGGGTTTCTAATTGCGGCTCTGTGATTTTGTTGAGCGTGTTGTCACGATGACTGCTCTATATCAAGACAGATATATTTAGTTTCTAAATACTCCTCGATACCCTGACGGCCACCTTCGCGCCCCAACCCCGATTGTTTGATGCCACCAAAGGGCGCAAGTTCGGTCGAAATCAATCCGGTATTGATGCCAACCATGCCGGCTTCTAGACCTTCGGCAATGGTGTAAGCACGATTGATATTGCTGGTAAACAGATATGACGCCAAGCCAAAGTGGGTGTCATTGGCCATTGCCAAAACCTCTGTGTCGGTTTCAAATTTGATCACTGGTGCCAATGGGCCAAAGGTTTCTTCGCGGGCGATTAACATGTCTTGTGAGGCATTGCGCAATACGGTGGGTTCAAAGAACAGACCGCCCAAGGCATGGGGCTCGCCGCCCGTTTCAACGCACGCACCCTTGGCCAGCGCATCGGATAAATGGCTTTGCACTTTGGCCAAAGCCGCCTCATCAATCAGTGGGCCAAGATCACTATCTTCGTTTTGCCCGACCCCAACGGTGAGGTTGGCGGCCAATGCGGCGAATTTTTCGATAAACGCATCATAAACGCCGCTTTGCACATACAGGCGATTGGCACAAACGCAGGTTTGCCCGGTATTGCGAAATTTGCACAAAATGGCCCCGGCTGCGGCCTTATCCACATCGGCATCATCGAGCACAATAAACGGCGCATTGCCACCAAGTTCCAACGAGATTTTCTTTACTGTATCGGCGCATTGGCGCATCAAAAGCTGCCCCGTAGCTGTGGAGCCTGTAAAGGTCAATTTACGTACCAGATGGTTTTTTGTTAGCTCGCCACCAATGGCCACCGGATCGCCCGTTATTACCGAAAACACTCCGGCAGGAATGCCCGCTTCTTGGCTAAGCACCGCCAATGCCAGCGCAGATAAGGGTGTCTGTTCCGCAGGTTTTACCACCATGGTACACCCCGCAGCCAATGCTGCGCCGGCCTTTCTGGTAATCATGGCATTGGGAAAATTCCACGGTGTAATGGCGGCAACCACGCCCACTGGCTGTTTAATCGTCATTAAACGTGCGCCAGGCATATGACCGGGAATGGTCTCGCCATAGGTGCGCTTGGCTTCTTCGCTAAACCACTCGATAAAGCTTGCGCCATAGGCAATTTCACCGCGTGCTTCAGCTAATGGTTTTCCTTGCTCAAGGCTCAAGATTTGCGCCAAATCCTCTTGGTTCTGCATGATTAACTCATACCAGCGGCGCAGGATAACAGCTCGCGCTTTGCCAGTTTTTGCGCGCCAATTGGCTAGCGCTTTGGCGGCAGCTTCTATGGCCGTTCGAGCTTCTTTTGCCCCCATTTTGGGTACATGAGCAATCACATTGCCATTGGCTGGGTTGTTGACAGCAATGGTCTCACCGGACAATGCATCCATCCATTGTCCGTCAATATAGGCTTGCTGTTTTAACAAATTTCGTTCTGACATGGCCTTAAATCCCAAGCGCATTTTCAAGCATATGCAAACCCTCATTCAACATTTCATCGCTAATGGTCAGCGGATACAAAAGTCGAATTGTTTCCCCTGAAACACCGCAACTAAGCAGGATCAGCCCGTTTTCAAAAGCTTTGGCAGTCACAGCTTTGGCGGCGGTTGCATCGGGGATATTGCCACCGGGTTTGGTGACCAAATCAAATGCAACCATCGAGCCAAGACCACGAATGGCATCCATTGGCCGTAAGCTCGAATTGGCGGCAAATTGATGAAGACGTTCTTTTACTAGTACACCTAGTTGCATTGAGCGTTGCAACAGATTCTCATCTTCGATCACATCCAGCACTGCTAATGCCGCGGCACATGCAATCGGCGAACCAGAATAGGTGCCGCCGAGCCCGCCAGGGCCAACGCTGTCCATCACATCGGCGCGGCCAATAACGGCGGAAAGCGGAAAACCCCCGGCCAATGATTTGGCCGCAACCAACATGTCAGGGGCAAGGTTGCTGT
>JAKITZ010000160.1 GCA_021647805.1 Robiginitomaculum sp. | reverse complement strand
TACCCGTGAAATTGATGGCGGCCTGCAAACCTTAAAACTTTCGGTGCCGGCAGTAATAACAACGGATTTGCGCCTTAACGAACCAAGGTATGCATCCTTGCCAAACATCATGAAAGCCAAGCGCAAACCAATAGACATCAAGCCTATTGATGATTTTGGCGTTGACATAACACCGCGCCTTGAAGTTGTTAAAACCGAAGAGCCGCCGTCTCGTAAAGCTGGGGTGATTTTAGAAAGCGTCGCTGATCTGGTTGATAAATTGAAAAATGAAGCAGGAGTGATCTGATGCAAGCTCTAGTAATTGCAGAACATAACAATATTAATTTAAATGATGCTACGGCTAAAACCGTTACCGCTGCTTTGGCGATGGGCGGCAAGGTGGATATTCTTGTAATTGGCTCAAGCGTTGGAGGTGTGGCTACAGAAGCTGCATCAATAAGCGGTGTTGGCACGGTTTTAATTGCTGATGATGCATCGCTTGTCCATGCGGTTGCCGAGGCGGTTGAGGCTTTGGTGGTGCCGCTAATGGTCGGTTATGATGCTGTGCTTGCGCCAGCTACCACATCGGGTAAAAATTTTATGCCGCGTATTGCTGCTAAATTAGACGTTATGCAGATATCAGAAATTACCGAAGTGGTCTCTGCTGATACGTTTGTTCGTCCAATATATGCCGGTAATGCCATGCAGACAGTAAAATCAACGGATAGCAAGAAAGTGATCACAGTAAGGGCAACTACCTTTGCTGCCGCTGGGTCGGGCGGCAGCGCAGAGCAAAAAGCAATATCTGCTCCATCTGGTTCATTTGGTGCAGAATTTGTTTCTGAAGAGCTAACCAAATCTGATCGCCCAGAGCTTACCGCCGCCAAAATCATTATCTCAGGTGGCCGGGGAATGGCCTCTGGTGAAAACTTTGCCATGTTGGAGCGCATTGCTGATAAGCTAGGCGCAGCAGTTGGTGCATCTCGCGCCGCTGTTGATGCCGGTTTTGTGCCAAATGATTATCAGGTCGGGCAAACCGGCAAGGTGGTTGCGCCAGAGCTATATATTGCTGTTGGTATTTCTGGTGCGATACAGCATTTAGCCGGAATGAAAGACAGTAAGGTGATCGTTGCCATCAACAAGGACGAAGAAGCGCCGATATTTCAAGTAGCGGATTACGGCTTGGTGATGGACCTGTTCAAAGCTCTGCCAGAGTTAGAAGCGGCGCTTTAATTGCGCGCAAGCTTTTTGCTAGTAAGCACAAGTATCTTTATCGAGGCTGGCTTGAGTGCGCTTGATAAAGGCGTTGATGTTCTTCATTTGCACAAAGCGTTTTGGCACCGGATACAGCAGCAATAGATACTGACCTTGCTTAAGGTCATCAGCTGAAAACGACGGGTTTTTCGGATCATTGACCAATATAGGGTGTATGTTGGCAACTTTTAAGTCCGGCAGCCGGCTTAACACCCTCTCCGGTGTTCCCAACATTCCTGCTGAATGAAAACTGCCGGTTATGTGAAACACCTTACGTCCAGGGTTATCGGTTATGTGTTTGGCAATACTTTCGGCCATGGTTTCATCGCGACTTACTTGCGCCGCATAGCGGTTTAGTTTTTTGCGGGCAACTTCCTTTTCGCTTTGGTTGCCGGCTATACTGTGACCGGTGGCGGCATCCATGAAGCGGTAAAACTTTTCTTTATATGCGCTATCTTCAAGGTCTAGATCTTCTGCCACCCAACTGCGAGCTTCATCGGGCAATGAGCTTAGAAACTCTGGCCCTTTTTCGCTGATGCACGATACTAAGTTGGCTGGGATTTCTGCGGCAATAACCGGTAAATTATTGTGCTTGGCATATTCAACCAATGGGCGGTATGAAGAACGATAATGTGGCCAAGCCTTGCCATCAAAAACCAAAGATTCTTCACCAATTTCAGAAGCCAAATATTGATCAACAATGTTTTGTTGGCTGCGCTCAAACTGCTCCATGGACAAAGCAATGTTCGGGGACTTTTTGTGTACGCCGGAAAACAGCTTTGATTGGATATAATGATTGGTTACATGGCCGTGTGCCTCACCAACAAACACCACATCATAAGAAGCCAGATCAGCTAATACATAATCAAGATCAACTATTCGTGGGGCAACATTTCCCATTTGAGTTTCAATTAAAACATAATCTGAAAACCCGCCGATAGGTGCGGATATAACATAATTATCGTCATCTTTGTTGATGCTGGTTTGCGGGGTTGATTTTGTTGTTTCACAAGCTGAAAGTAGCAAAACAGCACCAAGCATAACTGCCGCAGAAAGTTGAAATTTACTCATTTGTTGATTGCCTCAATCAAATATTATGTTTACGAAAAAAGAAATGATTTTTCAAAAAACATTATCTATATAAACCTTGAATTTGTCACTCTTGAATTTGTTACTAAATATTTAGTATTGCAAACAAAACCTCGCGCCGAATTAACGGAGCGAGGCCTGTAATTTGAAACAATTAAACTATTAAGGCTTTAAGCGCTCAAATGTTGTTTTCATAATCGCTGTCAATGATGCAGCAGCCATTACCGCAGCATAATTACCAAAAATTTTGGTTAAATATTCACCAATAGCTGGAATTGCATCCCAGGCGCCAGCGCCGCCGGCCATAAGTAAGAACACTGCGGCAATGATCAAGCCGCGACGATGATCAGCATCAACGAACCAACCAGAAACCAAACCAAGAACGGCCAATAGTGCTGCCGCATAGGCAAAGCCGGTTACGAATGAAAAAACCACTGCAGCCAAAAAGCTGATGATCCATAAAATTTTTGCTATAGACATGAGAATAATCCCCCTAAATTGTTAATGAACACGCACATGTATTACTCATGTTTCGTAATCCTCAATCAAAGAGCAAATAAACCAGCAGACAAGTAGGAAAGTGAAATACTTCGTGAGATGAATATTAGCAAAGGCTAACTATAGTCATAGGAAAGTGTTTTTTTATTATATTTTACAAGATGTTAAGTTGGATTAACGCCTAAAATTTAATTCAGTATAGCTGACGTCCAAAGCGGGATGCGGCTAGTGCACCACTTGTTGGCCGCAACAAACCCCGGAATTACATCTTGTGCATTGCCGGGTTCTTTTACTTCCCAGCTTACCACGCTTTGCATTAACAAGCGGATTGTACGAGCCTGTTCGTCATTAGCAAATGCAACGGCAAATCCACCTTCCATGCAGGCCTGAAACCGTGGCGGCAATAAACGATCCAGCCTTTGGTATTGCTGCTCGGATAATGGTAAACTTTTGCGGCGCTCAAGGCGGTTGTTTTTAGAAAAACTAAGGGAGGTATAAATAGCAGCAGCAGAAATTATATCCCGTTGTCGCTCAGTTAAGTTTGTCGCTTGTGCTGATGTTACCATCAGCAAAAACCCTGATAAAACTAAAACCGATAAAACTCTAAACATCAGACAATTCGATATTTTGCGCCATTGCTGAGGCCAACAATGTGTTGCGTAACAAACAAGCAATGGTCATTGGCCCAACCCCGCCGGGAACCGGAGTAATTGCTCCGGCGATTTTTGCTGCGGGTTCAAAGTCCACATCACCAACAAGGCGGGTTTTACTTGTCCCGCGTTCTGGAGCGGGGATGCGGTTAATACCAACATCAATTACACAAGCACCGGGCTTGATCCAGTTTTCCTTGATCATTTGCGGGCGCCCTACTGCGGCAATCAGTATATCAGCGCTGCGGCAAAGTCCCGCCAGATCCATCGTTCGCGAATGAGCGATGGTCACGGTACAGTTTTTTTCCAAGAACAACATTGCTGCTGGTTTGCCAACCAATATAGAACGCCCGACAATAACGCAATTTTTGCCGCTTAAGTTTCCCAATACGCTTTCGGCCAACATCACACAGCCGGTCGGAGTACAAGGACGCAAACCCTCTTTGCCCAAAAACAACTGCCCAGCCGAAGTTTCTGTTAAACCGTCCACATCTTTGGTTGGATCAATTTGGGCAATAATTGCGGCTTCGTCCAAATGGTCAGGTAGAGGTAATTGCACCAAAATTCCGTCAACTTTCGGATCATCATTTAGGGCGTTAACTGTGGCAATAGCCTCTTCTTGCGTAACATCACTTGCCAGACGTCGCTCAAGCGAAATCATTCCGGCTTCGGTGGTTTGGCGAATTTTATTACGTACATAAACCTGACTTGCCGGATCATCGCCAACCAAAACCACCGCCAAAGCTGGTGTTCTTGGTAAAGATGGAACTTGTTTGGCTATTTTTGCGCGTAGGTTAGCGGCAAAGGTTTTTCCATCAATTATATTAGTGCTCATAATATACTCCATCGACCCAAAAAGTGGGACCCGGTTTTTGGTTAAGTTGATGGATCAAGAAGATAAAGTATACTCAAAACACGGTTTAATTTAAGTTTTTAGTATACTCAAAACAATCGTAAAGTTCCATAAGCTAGCCCGGGAATAAACCAATTATTGACTAGATAAAGGAACAATAAAAGCACCAATAAGGACAAGTCAATTCCGCCAAGATTAGGCATAAACCGTCGAATTGGATTAATCAAAGGATCGGTTATTTTACCTGATATTTGCCAAATAGTTGCAACAAACTGGTTATGCAAATTGATAATTTGAAACGATACTAGCCACGACATTATAACTCGCACAAAAATAACGAATATCAGCAAGCTAACAATCGGACTGATGATAAAAAGTAAAAGGGCTTGAAACAGTGATAAAGAAGACATGAGTTTTGCCTTTCATTAGAAATGATGAAGTTTTAATAGCGATAGGCATCACCCTTATATGGGCCAGATTTACTAACACCGATATAATCAGCTTGTTCGTCGCTAAGCACTGTAAGATCCGCGCCTAGTTTTTCCAAATGCAAACGAGCTACTTTTTCATCCAAATGCTTAGGCAAAGTATAGACACCTACCTGATATTTCTCGGAGTAATTCCACAACTCTATCTGTGCCAAAGTTTGGTTGGTAAAGCTGGCAGACATAACAAAGCTTGGGTGGCCCGTGGCGTTACCAAGATTTACCAAACGGCCCTCGGAGAGTAAAATCATCCGATTACCAGAAGGCAGATCAATCATGTCCACTTGTGGTTTGATGTTTGTCCATTTGTGGTTTTTCATGTCAGCCACGGCAATTTCATTATCAAAATGACCGATATTGCAGACAATCGCCATGTCTTTTAGGGCTCGCATGTGATCAGCGGTTACAATGTCTTTATTACCGGTAGTGGTAACAATAATATCAACATTGGAAACCACATCATCCAAGCGGCGCACTTCATAACCGTCCATCGAAGCTTGCAAGGCACAAATTGGATCAATTTCAGTGACGATCACTCGTGCGCCAGCACCGGATAAGCTTTGCGCCGAACCTTTACCAACATCGCCATAACCGCAAACTACGGCAACTTTGCCAGCCATCATCACATCGGTACCTCTGCGAATGGCATCAACCAGACTTTCGCGACAACCGTATTTATTATCAAACTTTGATTTGGTGACACTGTCATTGACGTTAATGGCCGGAATTTTAAGAGTTCCAGCTTTGGCCATTTCATACAAGCGATGCACGCCAGTTGTGGTTTCCTCGGAAACACCTTTTATATCTGCCAGCAATTCAGGGTGCTTTTCATGAACAATAATTGTTAAATCACCACCATCATCAAGCAATAAGTTCGGTTTCCAGCCATTAGGGCCGGTGATCGTTTGCTCAATACACCATTCGTATTCTTCTTCGGTTTCGCCTTTCCAAGCGACCACCGGAACCCCGGTTGCGGCGATAGCTGCGGCAGCCTGATCCTGGGTAGAGAAAATATTACAAGATGACCAACGCACTTCAGCCCCCAAAGCAGTGA
>JAKITZ010000159.1 GCA_021647805.1 Robiginitomaculum sp. | reverse complement strand
ACATTGGCGGTTGCTTCTTCTGCGGCGGCGGAAACCGTGGTCGAGCGGTGCGAGGTTTGCTCGGCAGTGGTAGACATGGCTTTAGCCGTGCTTTCCAACTCGGTAGCCGCAGCGCTTACTGCATCAACTGATCCTAAAACGTTTTTCTCGAACGCATCAGCTAGCTCTGCCATGTCTTTTTTCTTGGCAATTTCAATTTCTTCCAAATAGATCGAAATCGCTAGATCCATATCAAGATTGGCAGCTTTATTGACAGCCACAAGATAGCCTATTTGTTTATCGATGTTCTTTGCACCACCAAAGCCTTTGGCGGAAAATTCACGGGCAATAAAACTAAACAGCTCCGCAGTTATAAACGTGTAGCCAGCAATATACCATCGTGGCTCTAATCCTAATCTTGCGTGAACCTTGCCAATGATGCGGACGCTTTGGTAATATTCATCATCGAATTTACCAGAGGTTATGCGTAGCCAATGTTGTAACTGTTTATTTCCAGCATCAACCATGTGGCTATCATTGCTAAAAAACTTTGCCACTTGTGGCCAGTCTCTGATGTGGTCGTAAAACCGTTGTAAAATACCCGGCAAATGCTGCTCAACATAGGGACGAAACTCTATCAATGCGTCCCTAGTTTGTTGATCGATCCGCATAAACTTCAAACGGTCTTCAAGATTATTTTCATTACTCATTTATTGGCTCCAACCCCGTGTTAAAGAACTGCAAGTCAGACGACTCACATGCAAATTAATTGGATACTGTGTCGCACCTCAGTGTTAACGAAAGGTTATATACAGCACGAATAGGGTGTATTTTTTTAGTGAAGCAACCCTTTGGGTGGGGTTAAGGCTTGTTGGTTGTAAAGCCGAGAACATAATCAACTAATGAGTACATTGTCATCAGTACGGCTATCCAAATCAGACCAATTGTCCATTGCTCGCCGATATTAAGTGCGAATAGAACCAGTATAGCAATTTGCACCACTCCTTGAACAACGGCTTTGATCTTCCCTGACCATCTAGCACCAACGCTGATCCCACGTGATGCCGCATTGATACGTACGTATGAGACGATAATGTCACGAAACGCGAACGGCAAAATCATCCATAATGGTATCCAGCCGGCAGCAGCGAAGCCCAAAAATACTGCTAAACGATATAGGCTATCACACAATGGATCCAAGGCCGCACCAAGTTCCGAACTCATATTGAACCTTCTGGCCAAATACCCATCGGCTAGATCAGTTACTTCACCAATAATTGCCATTGCGATCAACCAAAAAGCCCAGTTCTGTGGGTTAGTTGCCAGCATCCAATACATAACAAGCCCAAGTCCAACTCTGGAAACGGTCAGCGCATTAGGTAAGGTGATGATTTGGCTTTTCTGGTTCATGATTTTGATCTTTCTTGCAATATCTGCTTTGTTACTTGCATAAAGCCAGTGGAGCCATCACCATTCGTTATGAAACCCGGTAAGTCGGCTTTGTGCATTTGGTAATTACTGACGCTTTTCACTCCAATAGATAAGTGAAACCGTCGAAACATCGGCGCATCATTTGGCGAGTCGCCAGTGTAAATCGTGTTATTGAGAATATCGTCAATGCAAAGTTTATATTCACTGGCCAGTAGTTTTTCAAACATTGATAGCTTGTTATAATTACCAATCCAGGCGTTTACATGAATGGAGCTTACTTTGGCGGTTGCGCCTAATTGCTCGAATTGTTCGCGAATTTGCTCTGCTGTCTCAAGGGATAAGGGTTTCACATCTTCGGCAAAATCAACAGCAACATCGGTGGCGCGAAACGGATTGTCTTCGGCCAAGGCTGTGCCGGGAAATTTAGCTACGACTTTGTCAGCCATTTCTTGTAGTCGCAACAAGTTTGCCTTGCGAGTAGCTGCATCATCAATCCATACCCGTTTTATTCGGCCATTGTCAGGCTTGAAATAAAACGATCCGTTTTCGCCAATTACTGCATCTACTGGCCAAAATCTGGCAATCATATCGCACCAGCCGGCTGGTCTTCCGGTGATTAGAATAACAATGATCCCTTGGCTGCGCATGTCCTCAAGGCTGGCGTAAACATCTGCTGGAAGCACGCTATCCAAGGTTAGAGTATCATCAATGTCTGATACCAGATATTTGATATTGGCTAATTCACGTTTTGGAAATTCAACAAAGGGCAACATAGAAGTACATTTTCATAATTTTTCATGGAACCAGTTATAAACAGTTCTGGCAGTTTGTTTTGACAATCCTTTTACCGCTTCAAGGTCGCTAAGGGAAGCGCCCGATGCCTGTTTTGCTGAACCAAAATGCGCAAGCAGCGATTTCTTACGCATTGGGCCAATTCCTGGAATTTCATCAAACGGACTTTTAATCGCGGCGGTTTTACGTTTTGCTCGATGCACACCAATGGCATATCTGTGCGCTTCGTCGCGCAATTGCTGTAGAAAATACAAAACATAATCATTATGCGCCAATCGAAACGGTTTCTTACCGGGAAGGAAAAATTGTTCGCGTCCGGCATCGCGATCTCTGCCTTTGGCGATCGCGACTATTTTTATTTGGCTTTCAAGACCAAGTTCTTTTAATACCTGCATGGTTGTTGATAAATGACCCAAACCGCCATCAATTAACACCAGATCAGGAATTTCAGCGACTTTCTGCTCAATTTCTTTGGCCAGCCTGGAAAACCTGCGGCTTAATACTTCACGCATCATCGCATAATCATCACCGGCGGTCATATCGGTGTTTTTGATATTAAATTTTCGATATTTATTTTTTTCAAAGCCTTCTGATCCAAAGACAACCATTCCTCCAACTGCATGTTGGCCGGAAACATGAGAGTTATCATAAGTTTCAATTCTGCTTGGTATTGTCGGCAGATCGAACAGTTTTTGCACTCCGGTAAGTTGGTTCTTACGGCTGGTTGTTGCGGCCAAATGTCTTTGCAAAGCATTGGCAGCATTGATCCGCGCGTTTTCTACTAATTTGACTTTTTCGCCGCGCAACGGCATTGTGATTTTAACATTACGCCCCGCCCGTAATGATAAAGCCTCGGTCAATAAAGCATTTCCGGCGATTTGTTTGTTTACTAGTATCAATCCGGGGGGAGTTTTATTCTCGTAAAACTGCCCCAAAAACGCTTCTAGAATTTCTTCCGGCGAAGCGTCTTTGTCGTGACGCGGGAAAAAAGCTTTCTCGCCCCAGTTTTGACCGCCGCGAAAGAAAAATACTCGTACGCAACTAATCCCGCTGCTCATCTCGATGGCAATAATATCGGCATTGGTAATATGGGCTGGATTAACCATCTGGTTGGCGGTGATGCTGGCTAATGCGCGAATGCGATCGCGTAAATCGCCAGCTCGCTCGTAATCATGGTGGCTGGCTGCTTCTTGCATTTCTTGGTTTAGTTTTTCGTTCAAATCAGAGGAATTGCCACGTAAGAAATCAGTAGCTTGCTTGACCAGTAAATTATAATCTTCAGGGAATATCTCATTAGTGCAGGGGGCTGAACAACGGCGCATCTGGAACTGGATGCAAGGTCTGGTGCGATTGGTAAATGTTGCGTCAGTGCAGTTTCTGAGCAAAAAGGCTTTTTGCATGGTGTCGAGCGTTCGGTGTACGGCGGCGGCACTGGCAAATGGGCCAAAGTATTCGCCGGCCTTTTTGCAGCGACCTCTAGTTTTAAGTATTTGTGGCGAAGCATGATCTTTGCGGATCAAAATATGTAAAAACGATTTATCGTCGCGCAGTAATATATTGTACCTAGGTTTTAACCGTTTGATCAAATTGCTTTCTAGCAATAACGCTTCGGTTTCGGTTTCGGTAAGAATAAACTCCATAGAGGTGGTGGCGTTTATTACCCTTTGAATACGCCTAGGGTGGCCAATTATTTTGGTGTAGGAATTAACCCGTTTTTTTAAGGATTTGGCTTTGCCGACATATAGCAAGTTTCCATTGGCATCACTCATACGATAAACGCCAGGTGTTGCCGGTAATTGCCGCACATGGTCTTTTATGAGTTCGGTTCCGATTTTTGGTGTTGATTCCATAAACAAACTCTACTGAGCCAACCAGCAACTGTCATCTATGGCTTTGATAAAACTCTGTTACACAACATCTTGAACCGCTGGCATTTGCGGGTTATATTGCTGTAAATATAATTTTGTGAAAACCATTTTGGTGATTGCAGCAATGATAAGAGAACCCGGACATGAGCAAAGTACCGATGACCGTTGAGGGGCATTTGGCCCTTGACGAAGAATGTAAGTTTTTAACCAGCGTCGAGAGACCAGAGATCATTACTGCTATTGCCGTAGCACGTGAGCATGGCGATTTGAAGGAAAATGCTGAATACCATGCGGCCAAAGATCGCCAAGGCATGATTGAAGCTAGAATCAAGGATTTGGAATCAAAGTTGTCCCGGGCGCAAATTATCGACGCAACCACTATGGGCGGCGACACTGTTAAATTCGGAGCCACGGTTACGGTTTTTGATGAAGATACCGAAGAAGAGCATACTTATAAAATCGTTGGCGAAGACGAAGCCGAAGTATCACAAGGAAAAGTTTCCGTTACCTCGCCGATTGCTAGAGCTATGATTACCAAGGAGGTTGGTGATGTGGTTGAAGTTCGTGCGCCAGCCGGTACACGTTCGCTAGAAATTATCGGTGTTGCTTGGGTGTGAGTGCGAAAACCGGAAAATTTGTTATATGGACTATCGGTGATGGCCGGGCTGGCATTGAAAACCAGGTGCAAGGTCTGGCAGAGGCTATTGGCGATATGTTGCCAGTTGAAATCAAAAACATTACCGCACCAAAGCCGGGTTTGCTTACTTTATTTAAGGCGAAAAAACCGTTACCGGAAATGCTTGAACCATGGCCTGATGTAGTTATCGGTTGTGGGCAGGGCAGTATTCCGTACATGATTGCAATGCGCAAATGGTCAAACGGCAAAACCCTTACTGTGCAGTTACAATCCCCAAGACGTAAATCAAGCCTGTTTGATTTAATTATTGCCCCACAACACGATCGTTTAAAGGGTGATAATGTATTATCAATTGTTGGTGCTACTAACCGGATATCAGAAGAAAAATTATTACAGGCAAAAGAAAAATTCAAAGACCGTATTGCAGAATTACCGGGGCCAAGGTTGGCGGTAATTATTGGTGGTAACTCCAAACGCCACAAACTTACCAAGGAGTTATTTAAAGATTTGCTGGGCAAATTGCTGTCCTTATCTAATCAAAGCATATCGTTATTGATAACCACCTCACGCCGTACACCGGGTTTTGTTAAACGCGGCTTGCGGCGCAAATTTAAGAAAAACAAAAATGTCTGGTTGTGGGTTGATAGCAAAAACGATGGCGATAATCCGTATTTTGCATTCCTGTCAGTTGCAAATGCGGTGGTTGTTACTAGTGATTCCACCAATATGCTTACCGATGCCGCAAGTGCCGGAAAACCGGTGTTGATGTTTCGACTTGATGGTAATGATGGTAAGTTTTCTGACTTGCATGAAGAGTTGGAAAAGCAAAACTATGTCCACCCGTTTACCGGAGCAATCTCTACATGGCCGGTGGAACCGTTAAGCGAGACCAAGCGGGCAGCTGAAGAAGTGTTGCGCCGTTATTATAGCAAATTAAAATCTGCGCAACATCAAGGTGGTGATACGAGCGTAAGCGATATTTCTGATTAGATTCTTTAGCGATACATCAACTTACCCAAAAAGTTTTTTAAGTGATCGCGAGACAAAACAATATGGGGCTGTCCCAGATAACGCATAGAATGTGTTATAGAGGGCAGTATGAGAAAGAGCAGATTAAGCCATTATAAACAGGGACGGTTGATAGAGCACTTTGTTGCAGGAACAACAGCAAGGTGCGC
>JAKITZ010000158.1 GCA_021647805.1 Robiginitomaculum sp. | reverse complement strand
AATGCACCTCAACTTCCCGAACCTTAAGCACGGTTTCATCATTAGGCTGTTGTTGTTTTGTTGTGCCTAAAATTTGACCCGGCTTATCAAGGCGCGGCATCGCCGAGAGTAACATTTTAGTATATTCGTGCTTTGGTTTATAAAACACATTATCGGCAGTATCGGCTTCAACATATACACCTTGTTCCATGACATAAATATTGTCACACATTCTAGCCACCACCCCCATATCATGGGTTATTAAGGCAATAGCAGCATTGGTTTCGTTTTTTAACTCATTCATCAAGTCAAGCACTTGCGCCTGAACCGTTACATCAAGCGCAGTAGTTGGCTCATCAGCAATAAGTAATTGCGGATCACACAACATTGCCATGGCAATCATCACTCGTTGGCGCATACCACCAGACAGCTCGTGCGGATATTGCTTCATTCTTCGAGCAGCTTCTGGCAAGCGCACTCGCTCCAGCCAGTCAATACATTGTTTTGTCGCAGCTTCGCCATGAATATTTTTGTGTACTGCCAACACTTCCATCAACTGTCTGCCAATACGCTTATGCGGGGTTAATGAGGTCAAAGGATCTTGAAAGATCATCGTCATCTGCACGCCGCGCACCTGATTTAGCTGTTTTCGCGGCAGTCCAAGAATTTCTTGACCCTTAAATTTGATCGATCCACTGGCGCGACCATTTCCGGCCAGCAAACCCATTGCAGCTAAAAAGCTTTGGCTTTTACCGGAGCCACTTTCACCAACAATTCCAACGCATTGGCCGGGTTGAATTTCTAGTGATACCCCGCGAACGGCGTTTACTTCGCCGTCCGGGGTTTCAAAATCTACGTGTAAATCCTGTAACTCAAACACCGGATTATTAGATTTTTTCATTAGCTATGACGCCTTCTATGGTCAAATTATTACGCATATTACCTAAGGATCATGGCTTGACCAGTGTCGGCGCTGTATAAACAATAAACCCTAAACTAATCCTTTAATTTTAAGGCCTTACGTTTCTCTGCATCTTCTCTGGTCATCGCAAACACCACGCCAGACAAGCCCAGCAAAGCGATTAAGTTCGGCCCGGCCATCATACCATTACCGATCGAGGCCAAAGCCCACGCTAGGTCATTAGTGTAAACCGCACCTAAATACACTACAATTACCCAAAAAACCCGATAATATGGTATCACCTTAACCCCTAACATGAACTCCATGGCTCGCTCGCCATAAAGCGCCCAGCCCAAAATAGTGGTAAAAGCGAACACCGCCAAACCAATGGTCACAATCCATTGTCCGCCGGGAATACTTTCCTCAAACGCCCTGCTGGTAATGCCGGCGGCCGAGGCAATTCCTGATTGCCAAACCGGCAACTCAACGCCGCTGGCAGCCAAAATTGCCGGAGCGGTTAAGATCACCAAAGCAGTAAGTGTACAAACTATCAGTGTGTCAATGAAAGTACCGAGCATAGCGATCGAGCCTTGACGTACCGGATCATTAGTTCTGGCCGAAGCGTGAGCAATCGCCGCCGAACCCAAACCAGCCTCGTTTGAAAACGAACCCCGGTTAGCCCCTTGTGCCATTGCCGCCATTACTGAAGCCCCTAAAAAGCCACCAGCCGCAGCGGTTGGCGAAACCACTCCTTGGAAAATTTGTGCAAATGCACCGGGAACAAATTCGATATTCATTGCCAACACAACTAAGGCTCCGCCAATATAAAAGATCGCCATGATCGGAACTAAAAAACTAGCAACACGGGCAATGGACTTAACCCCGCCCATAATTACAAAAGCCACCAAAACCGCCATGGTCAGACCGCTAACCCACAATGGTATATCTAGGTTTTGCTTGAAAAGAGCCGCCACGCCGTTGGCTTGCACTAAATTGCCAGTGCCGGGAGCAGCAATCGCCGTACAGATGGCAAACGCCCATGCCAACCAGACCCAGTTCTTGCCCATGCCGTTTTTGATATAATACATCGGCCCGCCAACGTGTTGGCCGTTTTCATCGGTTTCGCGGAACCTTACCGCCAATAATGCTTCGGAATACTTGGTTGCCATACCCAACACGGCGGTCATCCACATCCAGAACACAGCGCCGGGGCCGCCAAGCATGATCGCGGTGGCAACGCCGGCGATATTGCCGGTGCCGATGGTGGCGGAAAGTGCAGTAAATAAAGCCGCCACCGGGGAAATTTCACCGGAACTTTTATCAGCGCCCTCTTTGTTTTTACCAAGCAACAGTCCGATGGCATAAGGTAAGCGGCGAATTGACATAAAGCGCATGCCGACGGTTAGATATAATCCGGTACCAAACAACAATAAAACTAGAGGCCAGCTCCAGATCATAGAATCCAAAGTGTTTAAACCGTTTAATATAAATTCCATGCTTAAGTTTCCCCCAAATTCCTGTTCGGATTTTCCATTGCCGCGAATTAACCACTTGCGATCAGTACTTGCAAGTGAACTTATAGCCATTACTGTGCGGGCAACTAAAATTTAGCTGTTTTGAGGTAAAAATGAACACTATTATCGAGCCGTTTCGTATAAAAACCGTCGAACCTATTCGCATGACTACTGTCGCCGAGCGCGAAGAAATATTGCAACAGGCAAATTATAATCTGTTCTCTATTGCCAGCCGCGATGTGTTGATCGATTTGCTAACCGATAGCGGAACCGGCGCGATGAGTACCAAGCAGTGGGCGGCAATAATGCAGGGCGATGAAAGCTATGCCGGATCGCCCAGTTTTGAACGCTTTGAAAGCGCGATCAAAAATCTGTTCCCGTTTGAGCACATCATACCGACCCATCAAGGACGAGCTGCCGAAGCTATTTTGTTCTCAATTCTAGCCGGCAAGGGCAAAATAATTCCATCGAATACCCATTTTGATACTACCAGAGGCAATATCGAAGCCACCGGCGCTAGAGCCCATGATTTGGTGATCGAAGAGGGCAAGGACCCGCAAAACCTGCACCCTTTTAAAGGTAATATGGATATTGCAAAACTTGATAGTTTTTTAAGTGAACACGGAAAAAATGTGCCGTGTGTGATGTTAACTGTCACCAATAATGCTGGCGGTGGACAACCGGTAAGTTTGGAGAACATTCGTGCCACTCGTGATATGGCCAAAAAGCACGGGCTAGCGTTTATAATTGATGCCTGCCGGTTTGCCGAAAATGCGTGGTTCATTAAGCTACGCGAAAAAGGCCAACAAGACAGATCAATCACAGATATTGTTCGTGATATGTTTGACGGCGCTGATGGTATGACGATGTCTGCCAAAAAAGATGCATTTGCCAATATTGGTGGCTGGCTGGCGCTGAACGACGATGAGCTGGCTGAAAAAGCCAGAACCAGACTGATCCTAACGGAAGGGTTTCCCACTTATGGTGGTTTGGCTGGGCGTGATCTTGAAGCGATTGCCCAAGGGCTAGAAGAAATTATTGACGAAGATTATTTGCGTTATCGGGTGGCAGTAAATCAATATATTGGTGATCGTTTACACAAAATGGGCGTGCCAGTAGTAAGGCCGGTTGGCGGCCATGCGGTATTTATTGATGCAAGAGCTTTCTTGCCACATATCGACCCATTACAATATCCCGGACAGACCTTGTCTTGCGAAATGTATCGCTTGGCCGGAGTTAGAGCCTGCGAGATCGGCACAGTAATGTTTGGCCGTAAACCCGATGGATCGGAAGAACCAGCGGCCATGGATCTGGTGCGGTTAGCAATACCAAGGCGCACCTACACCCAAAGCCATGCTGATTATATGTTGGAACGCATAGAGCAAATTGTTGGTGAGAAAGACAAATTACGCGGCATGCGAATCAAGTGGGAACCACCGGCCATGCGCCACTTCACTGCAAAATTTGAGGTGTTAACGGACTGATCAGTTGTTGCCCGAGCAGGCTTGTTTGATACAGGCTGGCCGGCGGGTGTTGAGTAATATCAACTTTACGCAATAACAGTTTTCTTTTGGTAAGGCCGGATAATGATTGTGACAAAGCCCGATCAGTGATCGGCTTTAAGGTGGCTCGAATTTGCGCAAACCTAACCTGTTGTTGGCTCAACAATAAAACCGGTAAAGACCAGCGAGCATAAACCACCCTTATAAGGTCATCATCATGTTGTGTGTTTTGCCAAAGCAATAATATTTTTGCCGCCAAAGTTTTCCCGCTTGTTGTTAGCAAATACTCTGGGCGCAATGGATGACCGTGGCCAGAGTTGATAACTAGCAAATTCAGGGATTGCAACAAATCCATCGCTTGCTTTACTGCCAACCGACTACAGGACAGGCTTTGCGATAAAGGATAAACTCGCTCTGCATGACCTTGCGCCAACAAGCCTAAAACCGGTAGCGCCCAACGTCGTTTACAGAGGGGTAATATTTCTTTTATTGCCATATTTATATATTTACTCTATTTATCGTCACACGCAAGAAAAAATAAAGGACAAGCAAAATGAATAAAATTAAATTTGACCAGACGATTACTTTGGCTTTTGCGGTATCCGACCGCAAGAAATCAATAAACTGGTATGAAAAGCATCTCGGGTTTTCGCTTATTTTTGATGCTCCGGAAATTGGCTGGGCGGAAATGGCAACCAATGTCGACGGGGTCAGCGTTGGTTTTGGTGACACTGGAGAAGCAAAACCTGAAGGCTGCGTTCCAGTATTAGGGGTTGCTGACATAAATCAGGCGCGGCAGGTTCTAGAGGATCAAGGCGTACGTTTTGATGGTGAAACCATTACCCATGATGGCATGGTAAAACTAGCTACATTTTATGACCCAGACAATAATGCTTGGATGTTATCACAAAACCTGATGGAGCCTAAGTCAAGTACTTAAACAACCAAGTGATTATTTACTGCAAATAAAAACGTAATATCTAGTTGTTTTGCCGCTGATATCATAAGAGGGTTTGGGAAGGTCATCTGGCAGGCCTTCTGCTCTTGGCCATTTTAATACCACTCGGTGGCTGGCAAATTGCAAAGCAGCTATTATCAAATTTTGCTTGTCGCTGTCATCACCAACAATTTGTCGTAAATCGCGCATGTTTTGTTTAACCAAAGCTGATTTTTTTCGCGCCGGGTGCATTGGATCAATATAGACCACTTGCGGCGATATATTTGACAACACTTCTATTGCATCACCGGTAATTAGTTTAATTCTCTTCGCCGGTTCGGCAAATATTGGCTCTGCTTCTTCGGCTACTTGCAAGGCTTTTTGTAAGGCTTGTGCAACAACCGGACTGCGTTCGATCATAGTAATTTCTGCCCCTAAATGCGCCAAGACAAACCCGTCACGACCAAGGCCAGCGGTGGCATCAACAATCGCTGGGGTGCGCCCCTTGTTCAAACCAACCGCTTTTGCCAAAGCCTGACCTTTTTCGCCGCCGTATTTTAAGCGATGGCGAAATGCAGCACTGGTAAAGTCGATGTGGATTTGTTGTTGGCTCAACGAAACAAGCCGCCCAAAACCCCACGTAATAATTGTCTGGTGATCTGGCTGGCAGCGGTGCGAATCACTGTTTTCATAGCCGCCTCACCAATGCTTTGCCTTGATGATCGCCGTTTACGGGTGCTGGTGCGTCGTTTTGGTTTTTGCGCCTGCATAGTTTCGCGTTTTTTAGTTTTTGCCGCTTCTTCTTCCGCGGCAATTTGTGCGGCCTTTTGTTTGCGTGTTGCTAAACCTTCATAGGCTGAGTTGCGATCAATGGCGTTTTCATAAACCCCGGCCAGTGGCGAATTGGCAATTACGGTTTTACGTTCTTGGCTATTTATTGGTCCAAGACGCGATGCTGGCGGGCGGATCAAAGTACGGGCAACCATTGATGGACGACCCTTTTTGTCCAATGTTGAAACCAGTGCTTCACCAATACCCAGATCGGTAATTACTGTTTCGGTATCAAATGCC
>JAKITZ010000157.1 GCA_021647805.1 Robiginitomaculum sp. | reverse complement strand
CAAGCGCAAGAAACCCAATCAACTTTTCAGTGCCAAACTTGACCAATGTAACGACAAAGAAACGAAAGGTGCGTGTCGCTGGATCGTCTTAGGCTTAAGACCTATTGGCAATCCAGATGGTTTCCCCCGAGCAATGACTGCTGACTATTGTGCTAAGCCTGCAACCCGTAAAGCAGTTGTTCAGTTTCTGAATTCTGTAGGTGTCAGGGTGACAGACATCTTGATTGAGACAGAAAAAACAACATTTGAGGGAAAAGATACAATTGCTAGGATGTTACTTAAAGCTGATAGCGAACCAATTTTGGCTCACAGCGAAGATGATTCGATAACAAGTTATTCCATTCAGTTTGTAAATATGGATCGCAATAACAAATCAATTGCAATTGATTTTAAAGAAGAATCATCCGGTACAAAGAATTTATTTGCACTGGCTGCAGCAATTATGGATTCTTGCTCTCATGGCTACACCTTGATTGTTGATGAGTTAAATCAATCCTTTCACAACTCCGCGCTCAGGCAAATTATTAAGATATTCAAAAACCCGGAAACTAACCCAAGCGGCGCTCAACTCATTTTTACGTCTCACGACATACATTTGATGAGTTCGCTAGAGCGAGATGAATTGTGGTTTGCCGACAAAAAAGAGGATGGCGCTACTGAGCTGTTTGGATTATCAGATTTTGCCCAAATAAAAAAAGGTGGCGCTCGTAGAGAAGGTGCGTTTGGTAAACAGTATCTTGAAGGTAGATATGGTGCATTGCCCGAAACTGACATTTTAGAAGCAATTCGCAGCCTGAAAACATTTGAACAGGCACACAAGTAATGGCAAAAGGGCGGCGAAACAAAAAAAGAACAAAATCTGCCAAGCCGTTACTGGTTGTTTTATGTGAAGATAGTGCAGGAACTATAGAGTATTTAAAAACGTGCTTTCCAAAACGTCGTTTGGATAAAGTTGCTGTCCAAGTAGTCGGTTGTGGGGCAGATCCAAAAAAGTTACTGAAAGACGCTCGACGAGCTTTGTACGGAACACTACTGTCTGTTTCAAAAGCTGATTATGTCTGCCTTGTGTTCGATCAGGATCAACACGCGCACTTTGCGGATACTATAAGGCGTTGCCAAACCTTGCCGAAGATTGAAACTTTTATCTCGATACCGTGCTTTGAATATTTCTTCATATTGCACTATGAGAATAGCCGGCAAGCCTGTAACAGCTTTGATAATATTCGCACCAAACTTCGTTCGCAGGTCGGGTTCCAAAACTATGACAAAAAGAAAAACTGCGTCCCTCTTCTTGAGCTGAAAGGCCGTCAGGCATCAGCATTAAACAACTCAGTTAGCGTAAGAGACGCTTGCCGCCGTGATGGCGCGACAGGACCATTAACAGAGATAGACTTGCTATTCGATGCTATTGCTATTGCAAAATATAATGGAATAGAGCGGCTAATCGCTACAAAAGCGGATAGAGAAGCCAAACGTCTTTAATCCGACCCAAGCACCGCCACGAAGTCCAATTTCCGATAAGAATAACACCAAAATTGATCAATAATTTTCACCACTCATTCTCGCGTCACTTACTGGTAAGGATACCGTAGAGTCCTCAAGCAGCAAAGCGTTAGGACTACAAAGAGCCCGGCATGACGGAACGTGGTGACAGCTTAAAAACTACTGACAGGGTAATATTACTGACAGGCCAAGCACTCTTCGTAATCGGTTGGGGCGGCATCAACCATTGATGCGCTCATGTCTGCTTCGCCATTGGCAAAGCCGGCGCGTTGAATGGATTTGGAGCGGCAGTAGTATAACGACTTAACTCCGCTTTCCCATGCGCTCCAATGCAACATGTGCAGATCCCATTTGCTGACATCACTGGGCAGGAACAAATTAACCGATTGCGATTGGCAAACCAGTTTTGCCCGATCGGCGGCATGTTCAATTATCCAGCGTTGATCCAATTCGAACGCGGTTTTGAAACGATCTTTCTCAAACTCGTCCAATTCTTCCATATGCTGTACCGAGCCTTCATGCTCGATGATAGAAGTCCAGACCTTATCGGTATCAAGGCCTTTTTCGCCAAGCAATTTGCGCAATACCTGATTTTTCACGGTGAACGAGCCAGACAAAGTTTTGTGAGTGTAAATATTTGCCGGTATTGGCTCGATCCCAGCCGAAGTTCCACCGCAAATAATCGAGATAGAAGCGGTCGGCGCAACTGCCATTTTGTGCGAGAACCGCGCCATTAAGCCGCCATCTTTGGCATCAGGACAAGCACCGCGTTCTTCGGCCAATTTATGCGAAGCAGCATCAGCTGCGCGGCGGATATGTTTGAATATCTGCAAATTCCACGATTTGGCCGGAGCGGTCTCAAATGACACCCCTTGTTGTTGCAAAAAGGTGTGAAAACCCATTAGCCCAAGGCCGACAGAACGCTCGCGCATTGCTGAATATTTTGCCCGATCCATCGCACTTGGCGCAGTGTCGATAAAGCTTTGCAAGACATTATCCAAGAACCGGTATATGTCCTCGATCATCATTGGACATTCGCGCCATTCAAGGAATTTTTCGGCATTCAAAGACGACAAACAACAAACCGCAGTGCGCTCATTACCCAAATGATCCGGCCCGGTGTGCAACATGATCTCGGCGCATAAATTCGACTGCTTGACCGACAAGCCTAAATCCCGTTGGTGCTTGGGCATTGCGCGGTTTACTGTATCAGAGAAAATTATATACGGCTCGCCAGTTTGAATACGTAATTCAAGGACTTTTTGCCACAAAGCCCGCGCGTCCACTTTTCGTAATGCTTCGCCGGTTTTAGGGCTACGCAAGGAAAATTCACTGCCATCTTTTACCGCGTTCATAAACTCATCACAGATATTTATGCCGTGATGCAAGTTCAAACTTTTTCGATTAAAATCTCCGGACGGTTTACGAATTTCAAGAAACTCTTCGATTTCCGGGTGGTGAATATCAAGATAAACAGCAGCTGATCCACGGCGTAATGATCCTTGAGAAATGGCCAATGTCAAACTGTCCATCACCCGAACAAAAGGAATAATTCCGGCGGTTTCGCCTTTTTGGCCGACTTTTTCACCAATAGAGCGCACCCGCCCCCAATAAGTACCAATGCCACCGCCATTTGAGGCCAACCAGACATTTTCATTCCAAGTTTCAACAATGCCGTCCAAACTATCACCAACCGAGTTCAAAAAACACGATATTGGCAATCCTCTAGTGGCTCCACCATTGGACAATATTGGGGTTGCCGGCATGAACCATAGCTGTGACATATAATCATAAAGGCGCTGGGCGTGAGCTGTATCATCAGCAAAAGCCGAAGAAACCCGGGCGAACATATCCTGATAGCTTTCGCCATTTAATAGATAGCGGTCTTGTAAGGTGGCTTTGCCAAAATCAGTCAATAGATCATCTCTGGAGCGATCAATTTTGATCCCTGACACCAGTTTTAATTCCGGCTTGGAAGCAAGAGTTTTTGCCGAAGCAGATGGCTCCTGCTTTGTCGATACATCTATGGCTGTAGAATTGACATCGTTACGCAACATATACCCCTATCTTTTCCAATTACCGCCATGCATTACTATCTTGCACGGGCAATATTACCCCGTTGGCGCGTCGTCGATATTGATCGCGCCGATTGCTGTACTGTTAATCTTGAAATGCTGAAAGTTCTCTTCAGACACAACATATAGTGTTTGTGTTCGCCCGCAGGGTCAATATCTAGCGGTCAAAAAAAACATCTTTTTTGTGAACAACTGGTTAACGTCATGAAAAGCCGAAAGGTTTTTTTTAATAAAATACACCACGCAGGAGAATGTTAAACGCTAAAGTAACTGATAAATTGTCGTTCAAAACCAACTTATCCGAAGAAAATCATTATGAAGCAACAGCTTGCAATCGGTTGGTAATCAATACTTAAAATTACTTTATTTACAGGTTCAACAACTCGGCATCACCACCTTGGGCGGTAATGTCTATTGTCACTACTTGTTCGGTTGCAAAACGGTGCAAATAATGCGGCCCGCCGGCTTTTGGCCCGGTTCCAGACAGCCCTGATCCGCCAAAAGGCTGCACTCCGACCACCGCGCCGATCATTGAGCGATTCACATAAACATTACCGGCAGGCAAGTTTTGTTGCACTCTTTCGCTAAAGGCGACGATTCGCGAATGAATACCCAAAGTAAGCCCATATCCAGTGGCAGCCAACTCTGCCAATAAACCGTCAAGCTCTGATGCTTTATACCGCAACACATGCAAAACTGGTCCAAAGACTTCACTTTGCATCTGCTTTAGGGTTTTAATCTCGATAATTACCGGTCCAAAGAAATGAGCATTTGCCGATTTTACCGGCACTTGATGCAATACCCCACCGGCAAAGTGCGGGTCAGTTAAATGCTGCTGCAAAGTTTGCATAGCTTCATTATCAATCACCGGCCCAATATCAGTTGTTGGCAGGCAAGGATCACCAATTTGCAACTGATCCATAGCACCAATTATTCCCTCAATCAGCATGTCGGCGGTTTCATCAGGCAAGAACAACACTCTTAAAGCGCTGCACCTTTGACCGGCGGAGCCAAATGCAGAACTAATTACATCGGCGATCACTTGCTCGCGCAATGAGCTGGTATCAACCACCATTGCATTTAAACCGCCAGTTTCAGCAATTAGCGGCACAATAGGCCCTTTCCTTGCGGCCAAAGTCTGGTTGATAGCGCGCGCCGTATCAGTACCACCGGTAAACACCACGCCGTCATGATCCCTATGCGAAACCAGTGCCGCACCAATTGTTTCCCCATTTCCTGGTAGCAAGTGCAACACATCATCAGGAATGCCCGCGCTTTGAAACAGAAGCACCGCTTCAAAAGCAATAACCGGAGTTTGTTCCGCCGGTTTTGCCAATACTGCATTTCCTGCGGCCAGTGCTGCCATTATTTGTCCGGTAAAAATTGCCAATGGGAAATTCCACGGGCTAATACACACAAACACCCCGCGGCCTTTAAGTTGCAAATGATTGGTTTCTCCGGCTGGCCCGGGCAGACGAATGGCTGGGCCAAATTCCCGCTGCGCTTGCGCCGCATAATATCTGCAAAAATCCACAGCCTCACGCACTTCGGCAATACTGTCTTCTAGAGTTTTACCAGCCTCACGAGCCATTAAAGCAATAAATTTTGGTGCCGCAGCTTCCAAAACATCAGCACAACTATGCAAAATTGCTGCCCGTCCGGAGCCGCCACGCCGGTTCCATCTGTCGCAAGATTTTTTAGCGACGGCAAAAGCTCTATCAACGTCGCTAACACTACTGCTAGAAACATTTGCTATTTGCCGGTTTGTATCGGCAGCGGACATAGCTGGCAGCGGATCAATATCAGCAATTACACCATCAATTATCGGTGCTGCAATTAATGGCAAAGTCTTATCAAGCGCAATTATTGCCTGCTCAAGTTGATCACGAGTAGTTTTAATTGATAAATCCCAACCGGCAGCATTGCGACGCTCAGCCCCAAACAAAGCCGGTGGCGTAGGTATTTTAGGGTGTCGGGCAAGGTTTGCGGCGCCGGCAAACGGATCGCCGGCCACATCTTCTGCGGCAATATTTTCATCCAAAAATGAATAAACAAACGAAGTATTAGCTCCGTTTTCCAACAATCTTCGCACCAAATATGGCAATAAATCATCATGCGAGCCAACTGGCGCGTAAATCCGACACTTTATCTCGCCAAAAGATTGATTAGCCGCCACATACAAAGCCTCGCCCATGCCATGTAAACGCTGGAACTCGATCTTTGCACCAGCTTTTTCTGCCATAAGCTGCACCGCCGCCAACGTGTGGGCATTATGAGTGGCGAATTGCGCGTAAATTGCTTCTGGTTCAGCAAGTAACTCTCTGGCGCAGGCC
>JAKITZ010000156.1 GCA_021647805.1 Robiginitomaculum sp. | reverse complement strand
TAACCGCAAAACCTGTATGGGTGAACGTGAAAAACTGTCCACATTATTGCAATAACGCTAGTGCGGTTACATTTTGCGACAAATTGCCCGGCACTTGCGACAAAGTTAGTCATGCAAGCTTGTGCGATAAGCCTATTCTGCAATTATTGAAATTAACAAGGAGAACGATAATGAAACTTACAACAACACTATTCGGAGCCTCTGTATTGGCTATTTTATTCGCCGGAACTTCTTTCGCTAAAGAGCAAAACGTAACTGTCAAAGTGAAATGTGAGGTAAAAGTAATTGACGGAAAAATCAGCAAAACTGGAGATTGCAGCGATGCAAAAATAATGGTGTTTAAGGGTGACGGATCTGATCTTGAGGGGCAAGTTCAAGTAATGATCGATAGTTTAGGTGCTACTGGATCACATAAAATGATTCTTAGTTCTGATGGGTTTCCTGGCGCTGTAAAGTCCAAGAGTTTTTTCTTGAAAGATGGAAATAGTTTTGGTTTTGGAAATGGTGGTTTGGGCAGACTGTCTGCTTTGACAAACCTTGATGGGTTTTTCGGACATAATATGGAGTGGGATACCAACGATGATGGTGAAGTTTCAAAAGATGAAATAAAGGCAGCTAAACGCAAAGAAATGTCAAAATACGATAAAAACCGCAATCGCTCTTTGAGCTTGTCAGAATATGAAAACCTATGGATGGCGAAACAGCGAAATAAAATGGTCGATCAGTTTCAAGATTTGGACGAAGATGGTGATGGTAAAATAACCGAAGATGAATTTGCGGTAAAAGCCAATAACAGGGCTATTCGCCTTATAAAAATCAAGAAAATTGTTAATATGGAGACAGATGAGTAATCTTCCACACAATAACGACAGGCTCCTAACCCCGATTGTCGTTTACTAGTGCTTAATTGCGCTCGGTAAAACCGTTATGACTAAAAAGTCATGGCGGTTTTATTTGTTTTGGTCTTTACTGTAAAAAAACAAAACCATCTGGGAAATTAATTATGAGCCATACAAAAACCGATATCGAGATCGCTAGAGCTGCTGATATGCAGCCAATTACCAAGATTGCAGAAAAACTGGAAATACCGGCCAGTGCCGTAACCGCTTATGGCAATGACAAGGCGAAAATTTCCTTGTCATGGGTTGCTCAACAAGAAGATAAGCAAGACGGCAAATTGATTTTGGTAACGGCTATTTCTCCGACTGCGGCTGGTGAAGGCAAAACCACAACTTTGATCGGTCTTGGTGATGGTCTCAACAAAATCGGTAAGAAAACCATGATGTGTCTGCGCGAGCCATCGCTTGGTCCTTGTTTTGGTATGAAAGGTGGTGCTGCCGGTGGCGGTTACGCGCAAGTAGTACCAATGGAAGAAATAAACTTACATTTCACCGGTGATTTTCATGCCATTGGGGCGGCTAATAATTTGTTGGCGGCGATGATAGATAATCATATTTATTGGGGTAATGATCTTGATATAGACTTGCGAAAAATCTCCTGGCGGCGTGGTCTTGATATGAATGATAGATCGTTGCGAGAAGTGGTGACATCGCTTGGCTCGCCAGTAAATGGTTTTCCCCGTCAAGGTGGCTTTGATATTACTGTGGCTTCCGAAGTGATGGCGGTTTTTTGTTTGGCCAAGGATCTGGCCGATCTGCAAAAACGTCTTGGCAAGATGGTGGTCGCAGAAACCCGATCCGGCAAGCTGGTTCTGGCCAAAGACATCAAGGCTGATGGGCCGATGACTGTATTGCTCAAAGACGCATTTGCCCCCAATTTAGTGCAAACCTTAGAAAACAATCCGGTGTTTATTCATGGCGGGCCATTTGCCAATATCGCTCATGGTTGTAACTCTGCGATAGCTACTAAAACTGCTTTGAAGCTGGCTGATTATGTAGTGACCGAGGCAGGATTCGGAGCCGACCTTGGTGCCGAAAAATTCCTTGATATCAAGTGCCGCAAAGCCGGCCTTAAACCCGATGCTGTGGTGTTGGTTGCGACGATTAAGGCCTTAAAAATGAATGGCGGTAAAGCCAAAGATCAGCTGGCAGAAGAAGACGTGGCGGCGGTTAAGGCTGGTTGTGAAAACTTGCAGCGGCATATTGAGAATATCCACAAATTTGGTCTGCCAGTAGTGGTGGCAATCAACCGGTTTCATGCCGATACTGATGCGGAGTTATCTGCATTACAAGAGTTTTGCCAAACATTGGGCGTTGAAGCGATCGAGGCCAATCATTGGGCAGAAGGCTCGGCAGGAACTACTGAATTGGCACAAAAAACCGTTGAGCTTATCGAAAATAACAAAGCCAATTTCACGCCGCTATATTCTGATGAGCAAAGCCTGATCGCAAAGATTGAAACTATCGCTACTGAAATATACCGCGCGGGTTCGGTTTCAATGGATGCCAAGGTGAAAAAGCAATTAGCCGCTTGGGAAGATGCAGGGTTCGGACATTTACCGGTGTGTATTGCCAAAACCCAATACTCGTTTTCGACCGACCCGGCCTTGATCGGTGCGCCAACTGGTCACGATCTGGCGGTGCGCGAAGTGCGGCTTTCTGCGGGTGCAGGTTTCATTGTTGTGGTTTGCGGCGCTGTTATGACCATGCCCGGATTGCCACGAGTACCAGCCGCAGAAAACATCCGGTTAAATGATGATGGTCTGGTCGAAGGCCTGTTTTAACTGTTGCCTGAGTAAACGGAGTGATCAGGAAAAGCCTAAGCTAACAAATAAAGTGGGCTTCATTGTTTTAATTTTAATAGCAGCAACTAATCGTCATCCATCACTTTTCATTGAATACACCACGCCCGTCATGCCGGACTTGATCCGGTATCCAGCCCTGTAAGTGGAGCGAGGGTGAATGGTGAAGATTATTAACAAATATTGATTCAAAGGCCGATGATGGGAAATTACCAACCACTCGTGATATTGGTATTGCAAGGCTGGACTCCGGATTAAATCCGGAGTGACGGAATTGGCGGTGTCGAGCCGATCTTGCCGCGAGAAGAATAAATTAACTAGGTGCGACCGCGCTTTTAGAGCTTTGGGGACGACCGTTCGCCGCGCCGTCGCAGGCGGTGCTTTAGCACTTCGCCGCAAGACAAAATAATAAGTGCAAACAAGGGTCAGGTGACCATTAAGGGAAACCCTTGAATAGCAATCATTGGCAAAGGTGTTATCTGAACCAAGGGTTAATTGGCAAACATTTCACCCTTATTTGACCCTTATTTACCCTTGTTAGTAATCAGCAGGCGGGGATAAGTTTCAAGCGCACCCATCACTCACCCAATTGCTATAATGGTGTTGCAACAGTTCATAAGTTATCTGTTTGCGGCTGTTTGACATTGTGAATGCGCCGAAAAGCCCAGTGAAACATGGGCTTTGTTATAGTCATTTTTAGTGACCACAATTATTTACCACAAAACCTGTTTCCACTTTTGCCAAAGCATTACTTCAACAAACCTTGTTTGCTGAGCTTCTTTTGTACTTATCCACCGAGGAAAACGGCAGAACTCTATGATGCCTTTTTTTATTGGCTATTATGAACTTGAAATTTTGTTACATATCTTATGACAGAATATTCACAGCAGATAAACATTGCGTGATCCGGTAATCTTTTACTGGTAAATGTTGCGCTGCTTGTCTTATATGGATTATTCAATATGAGGCAGGATTATGATCCGGATACCAAAACCTTGGCAGTTAAAAGAAAACCAAACTACACCTGAGCGGTTATATCTGAACCGCCGGCATATCATTGGCGGGCTTGGTTTGGCAGCTGGTTTGGTTGGTGGCTCGGCATTGGCAAAAACCAAGTCGCAATCGACGCGAAAGCCACTAGTTTTCAAGAAATCAGATTATACTGTTGCTGATCCCCTTACGCCTGAAAATTTGGTCACCAGTTATAATAACTTTTACGAGTTCGGTACTGATAAAAGCGATCCTGCCAAATATGCTCATTCACTGATCACTGATCCGTGGACAATAACCGTCGAGGGCGAGGCGGCGAAAACCGGCAAGTTTGCCATTGAGGATTTGATCCTTCCTGATGAATTGGAAGAACGGATATATCGTTTGCGTTGTGTGGAGGGCTGGTCAATGGTGATCCCTTGGGTCGGGGTTCCATTGCGAAAAATTTTGGCTAGGTTTGAGCCGAGTTCTAATGCCCGTTATGTGCAGTTTGTCACCAAGTTCGAACGGTCACAAATGCGCGGTACCAGATGGCCGGTTTTAGACTGGCCGTATGTGGAAGGCTTGCGCATGGACGAAGCCATGCATGATCTTACATTCTTGGCTACCGGGCTTTATGGCCGTGAATTACCCAACCAAAATGGCGCGCCTTTAAGGCTGGTTGTGCCATGGAAATACGGCTTTAAGTCGATTAAATCTATCGTCAAAATTAAGTTTCTTAAAAGACAACCGGCTACTTCTTGGGAAAAATCTGCACCAAAAGAATACGGGTTTTACTCTAATGTAAACCCGAATGTTGACCACCCACGTTGGAGTCAGGCATCGGAACGGGCGATCGGCGGTGGTAGCTTTACATCCTTGTTCAATCGGCGGGAAACAGAAGTGTTTAATGGCTATGGTGACGCAGTGGCCGAGCTTTATCGCGGTATGGATTTGAAACGAAATTATTGATGTCTAAGTCTCGGTTGCGTTGGTTAAAACTGCTGTTGTTTATTGCTTTGTCCTTGCCGTTTGTTTGGCTTCTTTGGCAATGGAGTTTGCTGTTTACCGGCAAAATCAGCTCATTAGGTGCTAACCCGATTGAGGCCACTAATAGGTTCTTGGGCGATACTTCATTGCGGATATTACTGCTTTCATTGGCAATAACGCCATTGCGTCAAATATTACGAATACCGTGGTTGACAAAATTACGACGGATGATCGGGCTATTCGCATTCTTTTACATAAGCCTGCACCTGTTATCTTATTTTGGTATGGATTTATTGTTTTCCCTTTCAGCATTGCTAAAAGACATAACCAAGCGCACTTACATCACTCTTGGAATGCTCGGTTTTGTTTTGCTGATACCTTTGGCACTAACATCGACCAATGCCGCGATCCGTAAATTAGGGCCAAAGCGATGGGCGGTATTGCATAAGCTGGTATATTTAAGTGCCATATTAGGTGTTTTGCATTATTTCTTTATGGCCAAAGGCAATCAATTAGGGCCGTGGCTGCATTTGGGCGTTTTAATGTTATTACTTGGCTGGCGCATTTATATTTATGCCAAAAGACGTTTCAAAAGCGTTTCCGGTTAAAATTGAACTGGAACTGCTTTTGCGGCGGATATAATTAACTAGGTGCGACTGCGCCCAATTTAGATTTGGGGGCGATCGTTCGTCGCACGTCGTAGGCGTGAATCTTTAGTGGTCGCATTTGCTCACCGCAAAACCGCATACACTTTTGCTTAGCTATGCTCGTTACCCCTCATTTTGCAATCATTGCCAAAGACCGCCCATAAACTAAGGGTTAATTGGCAAAGATTTAACACTTATTCACCCTTGCCGACACTTGAACAGCGGGGATAAATTCCAACCATGCTCGCCTTACACCCATTTGTTATAATGGTCATGCAGGTGGCTTTAACTTAGCCATTTGCGGCTCTTTGATATTGTGAATATACGCTAAACTCAATGAAACATGGATTTTCCCAAGGGATTGCTTTAGTAATCCGTAAAATCAATGTTGTTTTCCGCCTAAGTTTTTTTAAGCTTTATCCTGTGAGGAACCCCACAAAACCAACAATAGGTTTTTTATTTGAAAGAATTAGAGCAAATTACAACTAGCCCTAACCTTTATGGCGGCTTTGCAAAATAGCAATTACATCGGCACGATTTAATCCATTAAATCGCAAACAAGTTAGTAAGTGGTCTACTAAACTCTAATTCACTATTTAATTTGGAGTTA
>JAKITZ010000155.1 GCA_021647805.1 Robiginitomaculum sp. | reverse complement strand
TCGCCCGCTGCATGGCGGCCATTGTGGCATGCAATATGTTGATCCGGTCGATCTCCTCTGGCTCGGCCATGCCAATGCTCCATTGGGTCTGGCTAATGATTCTGTCAAACAAGGCATCGCGTTTTTCCGCAGTTAGCTTCTTGCTGTCATCAAGACCTGATATGTCGAAATCTGCGGGCAAAATCACTGCCGCAGCAACTACCGGGCCAGCACCGGGGCCGCGTCCTGCTTCGTCAACACCGCAAATCAACTCAGTCATTTCTTGACCTCATCTGGATATGTAAATACTTCGCCAAGTTCTTTGCTAAACACGGCGGCGATCTTAAAAGCCAGCTCCAATGATGGCGAGTATTTCGCGGCCTCGATCGCCATAACTGTTTGCCTTGTAACGCCGACTTTCTCGGCCAGTACAGCTTGGCTCATTTCATCGGCAAAAAACCTAAGGGTGCGGATTTGATTGGTGATGCGGGTTTTGGCCATGTTAGTAGCCCCGCCGATAAAACCAAAGCTGGCTGATATATTTGCTGGTTTCGGCAATAAGCATAATGATAACCAAAGCATTTAGAACGCTAAGCGGAGTGATAGTAAATGTTAGCCATTGT
The DNA here is from genome assembly GCA_021647805.1 of Robiginitomaculum sp. Classification (GTDB taxonomy): domain Bacteria; phylum Pseudomonadota; class Alphaproteobacteria; order Caulobacterales; family Maricaulaceae; genus Robiginitomaculum_B. The sequence goes on along the minus strand of JAKITZ010000155.1, from coordinate 5,337 downwards.
TCGACAAATGCATTGGGTACAAAACCCGGTTGAATCCCGTATGTAAAGCTAATCAAGCCAAGATAAAGCGCAATAGCAGCAATCATCATGCGATAGGCTATGCCGTCGGCTTTGCTTTCAATGCCGCGATCTCGTTCATCGGCATTTGTGTTTTTGGCTCTGGTACCCATTACAATAGCTCCAACAATAATTCCGCCAATAATGCCAATCGGGATTAAACTGATTACCAGACCTACCCATTCTTTGGAGTTGAGCAAAGTATCGGCAGGCAGTTTCATTGCGTGCCACAGATAATAGACGGTGATTCCAGTTTCAAAAACCATATGCCCAAAAATACTTCGTTCGCGATTTGATACGTTCATGATTGTTCTCCTATTGCTTGGTATATAATAATCATCACTATGTCAAATATTATATACATAGTGACTGTAAAATAATACATAGGCCTACCCGCTATGCGTATTTACTTGCTCAAGGCCTGAATTCTTGAGAGTCTGGAGATAACAGTCGTCAGGAAAGGAAAACTGCAATGAGTTTGCAAATATTGCGAAGAGATGATCTGCCACTTGGTGGATTTGCCGGATTGAAAGAACATCGTCTTGTGGTTGATAGCCGTGTTGGTGGTGGCTCTGATAATTGGGACGGGCTTGGTAGTTTTGTCTATCTGGCGGATGCGCGGTTTTTGCCGAATGGTGAGACGACAATGCATAATCATAAAGAGATTGACGTGATTTCAGTTCTTGTAGCTGGCCGGATCAGTCATGAAGGATCTTTGGAACATGGGCAGTCGATGGCGGCTGGACAGGCTCAGGCACAGCGAGCTGGCGGTGAGGGCTTCTCGCATAATGAAATAAACCCTGATGCGACACAAAACCGGATGTTGCAATTATGGGCATTGCCGCCAATTCCGGGCGAGCCGGCAAGTTACAAATTTTATGATCTGGAACCGGGGGAAATTACTTGCATTTATGGTGGTTCCAAAGATCAAGATATAACATTGGATAGCTCAACTCATATAGAAGTTGGTATGTTGTTGGCTGGGCAGTCTGTATCCAGAGATGGCGAGTTTTTGCTATATGTCAGCATTGGAAGCGGTAAAGTAAATGATCAACACGTAACCGAAGGTGATCTAATTCGTGGTGAGGATTTGGTGTTTCTGGCAACAGATGAGGACACGCAAATTATTATAGTAACCAAGGTGTAATTCACTAAGCTTGATGAGAGAATAGTTTTAGGCAGTTAAAAACTATTTGATTATTTCAAGCTCTCCAACATTTCTTGCAGGCTTAAAAGATCGTGCCAGCAATCGCGTTTTGTTACCGGTTTTCGTAACACAAATGCAGGATGAAACATTGGCAAGACAGGAATTGTGGTTTTGCTATCGGAGCCATCAGGGTTTTCGATTGTGTATTGTCCCCATTTGCCACGTAATCTTGTGATTCCAGTGTCAACGCCAAGTAGGTTCTTGCTCGAGTTTGCGCCAATAGTAACAAGAATTTTCGGGGCAATCAGAGCGATATGCCTGTGGACGAACGGCAGACACATTTGCATTTCTTCATCGGTTGGTTTGCGGTTGCCTTTTGGCCGCCAGAACACACTATTGGTAATATATAAGTTTTTCTCGTCTAGTTCGATACTGGCAAACATTTTGTCAAGAAACTGCCCTGATGGGCCAATGAACGGCTTGCCAGCTTCATCTTCTTCGATGCCGGGCGCTTCGCCGATCAACATCACATAGGATTTTGGATTGCCACGGGCGATAACTGCTTGAGTGGCGGAATGGGACAAAGTACCAGCATCAAAGTTGCGAATTGTTGAATATAATTGCTCAAGATCATTTGCATCGCTTGCTAGTTTTACGGCTTCTTTCAAACGGCTGGCGGTTGGTTTGCTTGCGAGGGTTTTGTTTGCGGGCGGTAGGGCTGTCGATTGTTGTTTTATGGGTTTGTCGGATTTACCGTTTTTGGCTTTTGCAAGTTTTGGCATTGGCTCAACATCAACGCCGGCTTCATCCCACCACCCGCTTAGGCTTTGATATGCTTTTGTCGCTTCGTCTTGCACTTTAGATCACCCTCTCATCAGATCATAGCATATTGGAGATAGCCAATAAAGACAAAGACAAAAGTATAAAACCGGTTCCCCGTTTGGTTTTTGTACTTTAGGGTGCTGCAAATATATTTGCGCAAGAATAGGAAAATTATAATATGAGCCGCGAAGCAATGGAATTCGATGTGGTAATTGTTGGTGCGGGGCCAGCTGGGCTATCTGCGGCTATTCGCTTGAAACAACAAGCAGTTAAGGTGGGCAAAGAAATATCTGTTGTGGTTTTGGAAAAAGGCTCTGAAGTCGGGGCGCATATCCTGTCCGGCGCAGTGATAGACCCAGAGGCATTAAATGAATTACTGCCCAATTGGCAACAACAAGGCGCACCTCTTACCACGCCGGTTACCAAGGATAAGTTTTTATATTTAACCGAACACGGACAAGTTGGTTTGCCGGGTTTTGTAATGCCATCAATGATCCATAATCATGGAAATTATATTGCCTCTTTGGGCAGTATTTGTAGGTGGCTGGCCGAGCAGGCCGAAGGATTGGGCGTTGAGATATATCCCGGAATGGCTGCGTCGGAGGTTTTGTATACCGAAAATGGCGTAGTGCGCGGCGTGGTTGCCGGAGTATTTGGCCGTGCTGTTGATGGCAGCGAGAAGCCAGAATTTGAACCGGGAATGGAATTATTGGGTAAATATGTGTTGCTGGGCGAGGGCGCACGCGGTTCGTTATCGAAACAAATAATTGCTAAATTTGGACTTGATGCTGATTGTGAGCCGCAAAAATACGGACTGGGCATTAAAGAACTATGGCAAATTGATCCGTCCAAACATCGGCCGGGATTGGCGCAACACACCTTTGGTTGGCCGCTTAAAGATGATACTGGCGGTGGTTCATTCATGTATCATTTTGACGATAATTTGGTTGCCATCGGAATGGTCGTGCATCTGAATTATAAAAATCCGTATTTATCGCCGTTTGATGAGTTTCAACGGCTAAAAACCCATGATGCCATTAAAGAAACCCTAGAGGGCGGTAAGCGTATTTCTTATGGCGCACGCGCTTTGACCGAAGGTGGTTATCAATCTGTGCCAAAACTAAGCTTCCCGGGCGGTGCGTTAATTGGTTGTGCGGCTGGTTTTATGAATGTTCCTCGGATCAAAGGCTCACACAATGCCATGCGAACTGGCATGCAGGCAGCCGATGCCGCATTTGCGGCAATTACCGCTGGGCGTAGTGGTGATGAATTAAGTGATTATGATGCTAATTGGCGCAATAGTGCAGTTGGCAAAGAACTTAAAAAGGTACGAAACGCTAAGCCGTTATGGTCAAAATTTGGAACGCTGTTCGGTGGTATAATGCTTTCTGGTTTGGATTTATGGACAAATGTTTTGTTTGGTGGATTGTCGATATTTGGCACGATGAAGCACGGCAAGAATGATGCGATGAGCACTGAGTCCGCAAGCAAGCACAAGCCGATTGTATATCCGAAACCCGACGGAGTTTTGACTTTCGATAAGCTAACTTCGGTGTCTTTTTCCGCAACCAATCATGAAGAAGATCAACCAGTGCATTTACAACTGGCTGATCCGCAAATTCCGGTGTCTGTGAACTTGCCAGAATTTGCTGGCCCGTCGCAACGGTTTTGCCCAGCCGGAGTTTATGAGTTTATTACTGATGAAAGTAGTGGTGAAGTGCGTTTCCAGATCAATGCGCAAAACTGTGTGCATTGTAAAACTTGGGACATCAAAGACCCTAGCCAGAACATAAATTGGGTCTGCCCCGAAGGTGGTGGTGGTCCTAATTATCCGAATATGTAAGGTATAATTGTTGTGATGAATTTTAGGTTTTACAGCCGCTTTAACTTAGGCTTGCTCTTGGCTGCTCTGGTTTTTTTAACCTCGGCCTGTACAACTATGCGTCAATCAAGCTCGCCCTATGGTGATTATTTATTGGCTCGTTATGCCAGCTCGGAAGCTGATGTTAAAAATGCGGCAAAATATTATAAACTGGCTCTGGATAAAGATCAGGAAAATATGGAATTGCGCCAGCGGGTAATGCTAAGCGCGGTTATGGCAAGCGATATAAAAGCAGCGGCAAAACAAGCCAGAGTAATATTGCAAACTGATGAAAATGACCGTTTGGCAGTACTTATTGCCGCAAGTGATGAGATTAAAACTGGAAAATACCTAGTCGCAGCAGAGCGTCTGGATCAGGTAAAACTTGGCCCGCTAAATCAAATAGCTGGTGGTTTCATGCAAAGTTGGGCTTTGTATGGAAGCGGTAAAACTGATGCAGCCTTAGCTGAGTTAGACAAGGCTTCAAAAACTCCATTGCTTGGCGACTTAGCTTGGTTACAAAGAGCGATGCTACTTAATTCTGCTGGCCGTAATGCGGACGCTGATCAGGCGTTTTCGAGGGCAATGGATAGCGGGGTAATTAGGTCACGGATTACTTATGTTCGAAGCTTGGCTAAAATCAAAAATGGCGAAAGAGATGTTGCGGTAGAGCTGTTAAATGATCGGCTAAGAACCAAGGCGGATGACATTGAAGCTAATTACCTTTTATCGCGGCTTAATGCCAAAAAGCCTATTGCGCAAAGATTTGTGACTGTGCAACAAGGTGCTGCCGAAGCATTGTTGGCACCAGCTCAGGCAATGGCCGAAAGGGGGATATATTTTCTTTCAATTATATATCTTGAGATGGCCTTACATCTTGATCCGCAACACGATGCCGGACAAAACTTACTGGCGCGGTTATATGCGCTAGAAGATCGTAGTGAAGACGCGCTGACATTATATGCAAAGATCAACCAAAATCAACCTTGGTACCTACCATCACAACTTGATAATGCTAATACCTTGTTCCGTATGGATAGGGTGGAAGAAGGCCTGTCTATTTTACAGCAATTGGTTGCAGCCAACCCAATCAAGAAAAACAAACGTGCTTTGGCGCTGGCTTTGCAAGCTGATCGACAGTTCGAAGCGGCCTTAACTGTTTATAATGAGCTTATAGAGGCGGGCGTTGATGACGGTGATTGGCAGATTTACTTTGCGCGGGCAATATCTCTTGAGCGCACTGATCGTTGGAAAGAAGCTGTGCCGGATTTTCGTAAAAGCCTAGTGATAAATCCTGAGCAGGCTGATGTCTTGAATTACCTTGGTTATACTTTTGTCGATGCCGGTGAAAACATAGAAGAGGGATTTGAGTTAATCCGTAAAGCGATTGAATTAGAGCCAGAAGCAGGCCATATCGTGGATTCTCTGGGTTGGGGTTATTATCGATTAG
>JAKITZ010000154.1 GCA_021647805.1 Robiginitomaculum sp. | reverse complement strand
TAGCCGAAAGCCCGACCAATGTTTAGGGCTTGGAACTTTACCTATGGCGAATTTTGCTGCCTTTGCGGCAATGCGTTTTTCTAATGCAAAGCGGCTTTCTAGCGGCTCAGTCTGCTTTGAGGCATAAGCACCGATCTTGCTGTCTCTTGCTCGACTGGCAAAGTAAGCATCAGCCTCGACATCACTTACTGCTTCGATGCACCCACGTATTCGCACTTGCCTAGATATGCTTTTCCAGTGAAACACCAAAGCAGCCTTTGGGTTGGCCATTAACTGTTTTGCTTTGACACTGCCCAAATTAGTATAAAAAACAAAGCCATTTTCATCAAAGTCTTTTAACAAAACCATACGCGCATCAGGCAATCCATCAGCATCAACACTAGCCAAAGTCATGGCATTAGGATCATTAATCTCGCGTCTTTCTGCCAAAGCCAACCAATCGCCAAACAGCTTGAAAGGCTCTTTTCTACCAAACAAGTCCAGCTTCTCATCATCGGCAGTGTCATGATATTTTTTATCACCGGCAGAACTATTATCAGAATTTTGTTTTTTCATCTGTTTTGTTTACTACCTTGATACCGGTTCTGACTAGCCTGCTGTGATGAATGATTCGTATTTGATATTAGGTGTGGCAGAAACTGCCGATAAAAAGGCTATTCAAACAGCATATCGGACATTGGCAAAAATACATCACCCGGATCAAAATACCGGCAATGAAGAAAAATTCCACCAACTTAAATTAGCCTACGAAACTTTAACTACCGATAGACATATTGCGAAGAAAAAACCGCGACCAGCAAGAGGTCGAAAACCCAACAACAGACAAAAAGACACCCATGTTACCCTTACCATTGAGCTTAGCGACCTTGTCAAAGGCGCGAAACGCCGCCTGACTTTACCAAATGGTCAGAAACTAGAAATTTGTATTCCCAAAGGTCACGACCCAGATCATAAATTACAATTAAAAGGACAAGCAACAAACGGCGGTGATATTATTGTCGAGCTATTGTTACGTCCTGATCCGTCTATACATCTGCAAGGTCGCAATTTGATAATGTATTTAGAAGTTCCCCTTTGGGAAATGCGCAAAGGCAGTGGCCATAATATTGTTTTGTTTGGGCAGGAATTGCAATTTACCATACCTGCTTTGTCCAGCCCTGGAAAGGAGCTGTTGCTCAAAGACAAAGGTCTACCAGAAAACGCAAACTCTCCCGTCGGTGATTTGTTAGTAACATTAACCGCCAAACCAAATTCTGATATGCAACAAATCCTTGAACAATTCTCACGGGCTTTTATTCATTCAGCAGAACTACGTAAGCTACACTTGAGATCAGATGCAAGATCGGCTTTAACCACAAGATGAGCGATAATACATTTGGCAAATATTTACGACTAACCACTTGGGGTGAAAGCCATGGCACAGCCATTGGCGGTGTTGTTGACGGTTGTCCACCGGGACTTACGTTAAGCGAAGAACTGATCCAACCATTTCTTGACGCAAGACGACCCGGTTCCTCCAAACATGTCACCCAACGCAAAGAACCAGATAAAGTGCAAATTCTCTCTGGCGTATTTGAGGGTCTTACCACTGGCCATCCAATTAGCTTATTGATCGAGAACCAAGATGCCAGATCCAAAGACTATAGCGACATTGCCAATACTTACCGCCCGGGTCATGCTGATTATACCTATGACGGCAAATATGGTTTTCGCGATTATCGCGGTGGTGGCCGATCATCGGCCAGAGAAACAGCCATTAGGGTGGCCGGCGGCGCGATTGCCAGACAGATTCTTGGCAATAAGATCAGCATTGGCGCAGCTTTAGTACAGATCGGCAATATGCCGGTGGATCGCAGCAATTGGGACTGGGCGGAAGTACAAAATAACGACCTATTTTGCCCTTGCGCTAAAACTGCCAGTAAGTGGGAAGAGTATTTGCACAAAACCCGTAAAAGCGGCAATTCCATCGGTGCAATCGTCGAAGTGATCGCCTCTGGCCTGCCTGTTGGCTGGGGCGCACCGGTTTATGGCAAACTGGACGCTATGATCGCTGGAGCAATGATGTCCATTCCTGCTGCCAAGGGCGTTGAGATCGGCGCCGGCTTTGCGGCTGCCGCCATGAGCGGAACCGAACATGCTGATGAGATGTTGCTAACAGATGGCAAGCCGTCTTTTGCCTCGAATAATAATGGCGGTGTGTTAGGTGGGATTAGCTCTGGCCAAGATATAATCATTCGCATGGCGGTCAAACCAACCTCGTCAATACTTACACCAAGACGATCAATTACCCGCGATGGCCAAGAAATAAACCTTAGCACCAAAGGCAGGCACGACCCTTGTGTCGGCATCCGCGCCGTTCCAGTGGCCGAGGCAATGCTGGCACTGGTATTGGCTGATGCCAAATTACAACACCGGGCGCAAACCGGACGCAATGGCGCCGCTTGGGATAAATAAGACGCAAGATCTTCTTGAGAATACTCTTAGAGAAACAACAACATAACAAACAGTACAACAAAAGAAGCGCATTATTTTATTCTGCGTTTCTGAATACGCTCTTCATATTCGGTTCATGTCATAATTTCTATTCTTCCAATAGTTGTTTTTGCACAAGAGGGACTGACTAAAAGGGGAAATAAAATGAGAACTATATTTATTACTACCGTCATGCTGGGTATAATATCTATACCAATAACTGCTTTTGCTAATGACCGTTATGACTGCCGTTCAAATGAAAGAGATCAGGTAGCTGGCGTATTAGTCGGTGGGTTAATTGGAGGATTGGTTGGATCAGAAATTGCTGGTCGCGGAAGCCGAACAGAAGGGGCCATTATCGGGTCAGTTGTTGGCGGAGTTACCGGAGCAGCCATTACCAACAGTAATGATTGTCGTCCGCGCCGAAACAATCAATATAACGCCAACTATGCTGGCTCCGGTTACTATAATAATACTGGATACTACCAGCAGCCCCGCTACAGATCCAGAGAAGTGAGTCATCGTAGAGAAGCGCATCGTCGCGACCATCAAAGGGCGAAACATCGCGCCCAACACCGCAGAGAAACGGCACATCGTGCTAAACACCGCAGACAAGCGGCACACCGCGCCAAGCACCGCCGACAAGAAGCGCACAGAGCTAAACATCGTCGGCAAGATCGTCGCAGAGCGCGCAACAGATATAACGATCATCATTAAATTGATTATTCACATCACAAAAGCAGCTCCTCTAGGGGCTGCTTTTTTAATGCAACAGAAGCTGATTAATGTCTTCACACTCCGTTCAGGTGGAGAATCGTAATCTTTAATCATCGCTGAAATGAACAGTGAAAGTTTGATGGAGAGACCCTGATGAAAACCGCTTTAATCGCCGCAGCTGCCTTACTTGGTGCAACAGCACTACCCATAGCTGCTTATGCAGATGATCGTTATAATTGCCGCTCGAACGGAGGCGATCAGGTCGCTGGCGTTCTAATCGGCGGGCTACTTGGTGGCTTGTTAGGCTCGGAAATTGCCGGACGCAATGATCGCACCGAGGGTGCGGTAATTGGCGCAGTGATCGGCGGTGTAGCTGGCGCGGCGATAACCGATGGCAATGATAATTGCCGCCCACAATATCGGCAGCGCCAAAATGCTCGGTATGATAACCGCTATCAAAACAACGGATATTACGATAATCGCCGATACAATCGTGGTTATGTAGTTAATGAACGTAGCTATCGCGGTGAACGTCGTGCCGAGCGCAGATATAGAAACGCTCAAGACCAACGCCGTTATCGTCAAGAACAGCGTAGATACAGACAAGAGCAACGCAGATATCGTCAGGATCAACGCCGGTATAATGACCGCAATCGCAATAGCAGATATTATAACGATCCACACAATAGACGGGTCAACAATAACAGGCAGGTAAACCGGGTTAATAATGTCACCCACGATCCACAAAGCTTTGTTTATCTTTCTGGGCAAACCAGACCTAATAAATGCCGCACTGTTACCCGTACAGTTCGCGACTCTCGAGGATACTCGAAACGGGTAAGCACCCAAGAATGCATGTCCTATGACGGTAGATACCGTAATTGGAACAAAAGACACTAATTAGATACTTCATAATATTGATAAAGGCGGCTCTTTGAACAAAGGAGCCGCCTTTTTATGTTTGCGATAAATACTGATCCAGCTTAGCCAAGGCCACTGCTTTTTCACTTTTGCTCATGAACGAGCCAATAAAGCTGTTGCGTAATAAAGTTTCCACTTCCTCACGACTTAAATTCAAGGCTTCGATCACTGCTGTGTAATTGGCGTTTACATAACCACCAAAATAAGACGGATCGTCGGAATTTATCATCGCCAGCAAACCAGATTGCAGCATTTTGCGGATCGGGTGCTCAGTTATGTCCCCCACTACGCAAAGCTTGAGATTCGATAATGGGCAAACGGTCAAGCACATGTCCGACTCGGCCAGTTTCTCAACCAGTTTTTGATCTTCCAGTGCGCGATTACCATGATCAATGCGCTGCACCTGCAACTCGTCCAATGCTTGCCAGACATAATCCGGCGGGCCTTCTTCGCCAGCGTGGGCTACCAGATGCAAGCCTGCGTCCTTGGCCAAAGCAAATACTTTTTTGAATTTGGAAGGTGGATGACCGACTTCGGAACTATCCAACCCAACACCATCAATCAGCGATAAAAACTCTTGCGCCTCGTCCCAAGTAGCCAATGCATCTTCTTCGGGTAAATGCCGTAAAAAACACATGATAAGTTTTGAACTAATTCCAAGTTTCTGCTTCGCGTCAGAAAGCGCCCGACTTATGCCGCCAACCACATCGGCGAATTTGACACCGCGTATCGTATGTCCCTGCGGATCAAAGAAAATTTCCGTGTGAATGACATTATCAGCCGCCGCGCGCTCCAAATATTCCCAAGTCAGATCATAAAAATCCTGCTCGAATAACAAAACACTCATGCCTTGGTAATAAATATCCAGAAACTCCTGCAAATTGGAAAAATCATAAGCGGCACGAATTTCTTCTACAGAAGCAAAAGGCAATTTCACATTATTGCGCTTGGCCATATCAAACATCAATTCCGGCTCGAACGAACCTTCGATATGCAGGTGCAATTCAGCCTTTGGGGCGTTCGCGGCTAGGGTGGTGAGGTTCATGCTACGGATCCATTAACTGTAAAGTTCTTAGAGCATACCATAACCCAAATCATCCACGGCTTGCAATCTTGAAAAGCTCTATGATCGCCAAATGGCGGTTATCGCTACGCTCAACCCGCCCTACAGCTTGCTAGGGAATGGGGAGGTGAGTCTATAGGGCGGTTTTGATTAATGGGGAGTTTCGGGAATATCCTCTTTTGATTTGATGAGTTCTGGAGGTAATCCAGAGCTTATTGCCTTCGACCTGGCCTCACTTTGCGCTAGCTCCGAACCATATGTAATATTTGCTATTGAAGCGATATCTTCTTGATCTCTATCGATTCCATTTGCTTCCGCACGAAGAGATTTCAATGTCTCGTCATAAAAGTACTGATACCAATAGTAAGCGTGTCCTTCTCCGTATTTTTTAAACCCATCCTTGCTGAATGGGACAAGTTTCTCAATTTTTTCTTGGAGGATACCTTTATTCAGTAGGTGATTATTATCTACTGAAATGCTCAACAGCTTCAAATGCATAATTGCATGGGTAAGGATAGATCGGTATGTATCCATAAACATTAACGTATGGTCATTTAAGTATAATTTAGTCAGAGTTTCGTCTATCTCAACTACTTCCTTTAGGGTAACGTCGGTGTTCATAGAAGTAATAATTATTTCAAAAAAATTATGAACATCGGGATCATTGGCTCGTTTTGAAATTTCTTCTAAGTTCAATATTTTCATAAACTCTACCGACATAGATAACTGTCCCAACTTATCACAAACCCGTAAAGCTATTTCAACTGCCTCAAGGCGTTTAGC
>JAKITZ010000153.1 GCA_021647805.1 Robiginitomaculum sp. | reverse complement strand
TGATAACCGCATTTCCTCGGCCAATGCGCAAAGATGACGGGCAGAAAGATGGCCAAAATGATCCTGAATAAGATGCAGGTGTTCGATCAGCAGATCACGATTTCGCGGGCGCGCGCCCAGCAGCTTGCGGACCTCTGCCAGCGCCGCATCATCGAGTTGTCGTCCCTTGGGTTTTGCACTGCGTTTGGCCATTGCAAAGATACGTTGCGCCTTGTTATGAGGTACACGATATCCGCCACGATGTGGTTAACTGGGCGGGGTGTGTTCCACTTCACATGAAGTGATAATGCGCAACATTTAATACCAATAGTCAAGATGCGACCGGAAAACTTCGCCATGCGTCACGTCGATGGTTCTAACCGGCAAACTTGCTTTAAACAGCAGCAATCTTTGTCATCCAGACACCGCCAAGCATCAGGAACAGGGCGCCAACCAGTCCAAGCCGAAAGACAAGAATGCGAACGATGTTCATCGTGATACCTTCAATCCGTCAAATGGCAAAACACCGGGAATCGAAAGGTCAATTGATTCAATTCCAGCGGCAGGTGCAGGAAATTTCATCCAGATCAGCTTTTTACCATTTTCGTTTATTGCAAACTGAAAACCGGAGCTTTTCGAATTGTACTTCACATTTGAGGCTACCCACTTTTTTTGCGTATCCTTGAGCATGAAATGTTTCTTGTTGGCACCTTTGTCGAAGTAATGGGTTCCAGCGGTATCAAAATCATATTCTTTTCGCTCACCAGCGGTATTTTGAAACATCAAAATAATTGTCATCTCATTACCAGTGACTTCCGCTTTTATCACGTCAACCTCGCCGATAGCATTAATGCCCACCTGCTTATGATCGGGTTCAGCAGTTGCAGATTGAGCGGGTAGAATCATCGGCGGGGCAACGGCCAAAACAGCGGCCAGAAGCGTTGTATCAATCAGTTTCATATCGTTTTGCATGGTCTTTTCCTTCAAGTCTGACAGATCGGGCCTGACAGATCGGAAATGCTCCCGAGGATTCTTCGGCACTTGAGAAAACCATAACTTTAAAAATATTTTTGCTCTATGCATTCGGTCACAGATGGGTAATTTTCGATTGGAGAATTTTCCAAACCTGTGCATTTTCTGCCACGGAATAAAAACTTCGCTCGCCTTTTAAACGATAAGACGTTGTTTTTGAATGACTTCATTCAATTCCCTGATGTAACGGGATTATTTCCCGACAAATTCAATTGGAGAAAAATTCGCTTCGATCAAGATCACCATTCAATCGGATTTTTACCGCCATGAATTTTTAAAGTAAAAATAGCTAAATTTTTAAGGTTTTGATTTATCAATTGTTGTGAGTTTCATGCTCACCCTGTCTGATTGTGAAAAAGGGCTACACAATGGAAAATATTACCAATCGTTCAAATAAAGACCGCCGTTCAGGTGAAGATCGCCGGTCTGGAGAAGACAAGCGTCCCGGAAACCTGCGCGCCAAAGAGGGCGAACGCCGCTCAGGCAAAGAAACCCGCAGCGGCCAGGACCGGCGCGGGTAAGGTTTATCAAACCTGATCACTATGGGCCAAAGCACCTGTGGTGCTAACTGCACCCGCTGGTTGATCCGCAGGTATCGCATTTCAAACAGGTGCCGTTGCGTACCATGGTGAAATTTGAACACTCGCCACAGGCATCGCCCGTATAGCCTTGCATGATTGATTTTGTCCGGCGCTCATTGCGGGTCTGAATATCCGTGGTCGACCGGGTGTCCGCTGCCTGCTCCTCGGCAAATTCCTCTACCGCTTCCTGCGCTTCTTCGACATTAAGGTCGCGTTTGAAAGCATGCGCCTGCGAGGTTGCACCTGCGGGACTAATTGCAGTGCCGGTATTTGTGGCAATCGCTTTTGCCCGCGCAGTCAACCCGCCTGATGCACTTGTGGTAATGGCTGCAACTGTCGGCGCCCCTTTTGGTGCAGGCGCACTGGCCGAACCCGCCGGTTCGTCCGATGATACCAATTGCGGTTTTTGGCCACGCAACAGACCGGTTGAATAGGCCTGAGCCTTACCTTCCTTAACCCCTTTGCCAAGGGCAGTTGTCGCAAAGTTTGAAGTATCCACATGGGCAAGATCACCCCGACCAAGATAAGATACCGCAAGTTCGCGGAAAGTATAATCGAGGATCGAGGTGGCGTTCTTGATTGCATCATTGCCCTGAACGATACCGGCAGGCTCAAACTTGGTAAAGGTGAACGCCTCGACATATTCCTCCAGCGGCACACCATATTGCAGTCCGATCGAGATCGAAATGGCGAAATTGTTCATCATCGCACGAAAGGCCGCGCCTTCTTTGTGCATATCAATGAATATTTCACCAAGAGAACCATCATCATATTCGCCTGTATGTAGATAAACTTTGTGCCCGCCAACATTGGCTTTTTGGATATAACCCTTGCGCCGGTCAGGCAGTTTGTGCCGTCGCTGCGGACGCTCTACTACTCTCTCGATAATCTTTTCAACAACTCGCTCGGCCATTATCCGTGATTTTTCTGGTATTGAGGCTTCAGCGGTATCATCGAGCATTTCAAGATCGTCATCATCAATCAAGGCGCTGTTTAATGGTTGCGATAGTTTTGAGCCATCACGGTATAAAGCCACTGCTTTTAGGCCAAATTTCCAAGCATCATGATATGCCAAAGCACAATCTTCGATGCTGGCATTATTGGGTAGATTGATAGTTTTAGAAATCGCGCCGGAAATAAATGGCTGTACCGCTGCCATCATTGATAAATGCGCTTTTGCGCTCAAATACCTAGTTCCTGTACGTCCACATAAGTTTGCGCAATCAAATACTGATAGATGTTCGTTTCGTATATGTGGCGCACCCTCTATAGTCATGGCACCACAGCAATAGATATTGGCTTGCTCAATTTCTATTTTGGTAAAGCCGATAGCTTCTAATATATCCAAAGATGGATTGTCTAATTGCTCTTTGCTTAATCCGAGGCCATCCATGCAAAAACCTTCTCCAAGGCTCCATTTGGTAAATGCAAAGCGAATATCAAACGCATCAGCTAATGCTGCTTCTATTTTCTCAAGTTCGAACGAAGTCAGGCCTTTATTCTTCAGGATTTGATGGTTAATTCCCGGAGCATTTTCCAAAGTCCCTGCACCAACTGCGTATTGGCTGATTTCTTTGGACTGCTCGGCTGAGTAACCTAAAGAATTTAACGCTTCTGGAACCGAACGGTTGATTATTTTCAAATAACCACCACCAGCCAGCTTTTTGTACTTAACCAAGGCAAAATCAGGTTCAATACCAGTGGTATCACAATCCATAACCAAGCCAATAGTGCCAGTAGGAGCTACCACGCTTATCTGGGCATTACGAAACCCGTGTTTTTCACCTTTTTGCAGGGCATCTTGCCAAACACTTGCGGCTAATTCACTTAAATTATCATACGGACAATTTTTATGATCTAATGATTGTGGCGGGATTTCCAAGCCTTGGAAATCCGTAGGAACAGTATCTTTGGCAGCAGCTTTAGTGTGATTACCAATTACTCGCAACATCGGTTCTTTATTGTCGTTGTATTTTGCAAATGCTCCTAAATCCGCTGCAAGCTCTGCCGAGGTTAAATAGCTTTTTGCGCTAAGTAGTGCAGAAATTGCCCCGGCTGCGGCTCGACCATTGTCGCTATCATAGGCAATTCCTGTACTCATTAACAGGCCGCCAATATTGGCAAAACCTAAGCCTAGTGTACGAAATTCATAAGATCGCATTGCAATATTACGTGCTGGGAATTGCGCCATAGTCACAGATATTTCTAGAACAATAGTCCACAATTTTACTGCATGTTGGAAATTGTCAGTATTGAATTGCTGCCCGTCCCTGATGAATTTCTTAAGGTTCAACGAGGCAAGATTGCAAGCTGTATCATCAAGAAACATGTATTCAGAACAAGGATTTGAGGCGGTTATTTCACCTGAGTTGGCGCAAGTGTTCCAGCTATTGATAGTGTCATGA
The DNA here is from genome assembly GCA_021647805.1 of Robiginitomaculum sp. Classification (GTDB taxonomy): domain Bacteria; phylum Pseudomonadota; class Alphaproteobacteria; order Caulobacterales; family Maricaulaceae; genus Robiginitomaculum_B. Next base: position 1,971 of record JAKITZ010000153.1, on the reverse strand, counting down.
AATTGCAATCCTGGATCAGCACAAGACCATGAGGCAACAGATATTTTGTCCCATAATTGTTTGGCCGGTAGGGTTTTATGAATTTTGCCATCACGACGGTTCAGCAAATCCCAATTGCTATCATTTTCCACTGCCCGCATAAAATCATCTGTAACCCGAATGGTGTTATTAGAGTTTTGCCCGGAAACTGTTGAATATGCTTCGGAGTCCCAATCGGCATCAAATTCCTGCATATCTAATTTATCAACACCATTTTTGGCCAAGCGTATTACCCGCTCGATTGCGCCTTCGGGGACAGCGTTTTTTCTGGCAGCTAGAATTTCGCGTTTTAATGCAGCGTTTTTAGCTGGAATAAAGCAATCATCATCATTGCCCTGACAATGTGCGCAAGCTTTTAAGATTGCTGTTAAATGGCGTTTTAGGACTTTAGATCCTGTGACTAAAGCTGCTACTTTAGCTTCTTCTTTAACTTTCCAATCGATAAACTCTTCTACATCTGGGTGATCGGCATCAACGATTACCATCTTTGCTGCTCTTCGGGTGGTGCCGCCGGATTTAACCGCTCCGGCAGCGCGATCTCCAACCCGTAAAAAACTCATCAAGCCAGAACTGTGGCCACCACCGGAAAGTGGTTCACCATTACCTCGAAGCGAGGAGAAATTAGTTCCAGTGCCAGATCCGTACTTGAACAATCTGGTCTCTCTGGACCATAAATCCATGATACCACCCTCACCAACCAAATCATCTTCTAGTGATTGGATAAAACAAGCGTGAGGTTGTGGTCGTTCATAGGCAGAGCTGGATTGGTGTACTTTGCCGGTTTCATGATCGACATAAAAATGCCCTTGCGCCGGCCCCGTCGTGCCATAGGCCCAATGCAGTCCGGTGTTAAACCATTGTGGAGAGTTCGGCGCGGCCATTTGAGTAGCCAACATATATCTTGTTTCGTCGTAAAACGTTGCTGCGTCTTGTTCTGTCGCAAATACGCCTGATTTCCAACCCCAGTAAGTCCATGCGCCGACCATGCGATCAAACACCTGTTTGGCACTGTTTTCGCCGTTGTATTGTTCGTTTTTTGGTAATGTGCCCAGTTTTTGCTGATCTGGTATTCTTCGCTGTAACCAGCTTGGTATGCCTTGTTCCTCAACCGGTATGGTAAAAGCGGGAATTCCTGCTTTGCGAAAATACTTTTGCGCCATCACATCAATGGCAACTTGGCTCCAACCCAATGGAGCCTCTACATCGCCGGCATCAAAAACCATTTCCCCATCGGGGTTGGTGATGGCACTGGAAATAGTTTGAAAACCAATAAGATCATATATGTCTGTATTGGGCTTGGTAAATATCCGCTCTATTTTCATCCGCTTGGTTCCTCTTTTGGTAACGACTCACTCTCATGCATCTGGTGCTAGACTGTAATGAAGCTGGTTAACAAAGTTCAACCCCTAGGTTGAAAGAGTTTATCGAATTAGCGGTAGTTAGGAGAGTTTTTTTATAATTTGGCGAGGAAATTTCTGATTACCAACTAAATGTTAATCGCTGTGAGGTATACTCCATCAACCTAAAAGTGGATACCGGTTTTTGGTTAAGTTGATGGATCAAGAAGAATAATTATACTCGAAATACTGTTTAATTTAAGTTTCGAGTATAATTGTTGGGTAGTAAAGGTGAAAGAAAAAACTCAATGGAATACGGAACCCGCATTCGACGTATGGACGTTATGCTGATCGACGCAAACAAAGTTTCGCGTGGCAATTTGGGAGCTTTAATCCGTGATTTTGGTTGTTATTCGGTTCGTCCGTTTGAAGATAGCGAAACCCCAATAGTCTCCATCATCAATAAACCTCCATCGGTGGTGCTGTGTCATTGGGCTTCTGATGGCGCATTTGCAACTAAAATTCTTAATGTCATTCGCCGTCATAGGGTTGAAGCTATTGCCAAGACAACGTTTATTCTTGTTACTACCAATAA
>JAKITZ010000152.1 GCA_021647805.1 Robiginitomaculum sp. | reverse complement strand
GGCCGAGCCAGAAGAGATCGACCGGATCAATATATTGCACGCGACAATGGCGGCGATGCGACGGGCAGTTTTGCACCTGCCTTGTACGCCAGATCACGCACTTATTGATGGCAATCGTCTGCCGCAACGCCTGCCCTGCCCAGCACAGGCAATTATTGGTGGCGATGCGTTGGAGCCAGTTATTTCTGCAGCCAGTATTATTGCCAAAGTAACTAGAGACCGGATCATGTTGGCGGCGGACAGGATTTTTCCAGTTTACGGATTTGCCCAGCACAAAGGCTATTTAACCAAAGTCCATAAATCCGCGTTGCAGGAATTTGGTCCCTGCCCGATTCATCGGTTCAGCTATGCTCCGGTGCGTGCGGCAATTGCTTGAAAATTATAAATTCACTGCATCAGTATCTGGCATTTTCCAAGTTTCTGAGAGGCCAGCAATTTCCCATTCTAGAAAATCATCATCGCTCATCAGTTCGGAAATATAGGTGTCAGCCCGCGAGCTTCGCGCAATTCCATAACTAACAAACCGGCTGGCATAGGGCGTGGCAAAAGCATCGGCGATCGACCAATCATTAAACAGGTACGGCCCATCATGCTTACCCAACAAGTCCAGCCAAATGTTATGCATTTTCGTTGCATCTTGCACTGCCAGTTTTGGTAATTGACTTCTAGTGCGCCGCCGTAAATTCATTGGCGCAGCATTTCTAAGGTCTGCAAAATCATCTTGCATTTGTTTGCAAAATTCTCTGGCGGCTTGTTTGTCTTTTGGATCTTTTGGCCACAAATTCGGAACGCACTTCGCCGCCCATTCAGATATAGCTAAACTGTCGGTAATCATTTGCTCGTTCGCTTGTAAAACCGGCACAGTTCCGGCGGCTGATACTGCTAATAGTTTTTGCTTGTAACCAGGCACATCAAGCTGGATCAGCTCTTCTGTAAACGGCAATTCAGCTTTTTTTAACACCAACCAAGGCCGCATCGACCAAGAGGAATAATTCTTATTACCGATATAAAGTTTTAACATAATTCACTCCGCTGTTTTGTTATCTTTTTTCATTTTTTCTGCCAGAGCCAAGAACCAAATTAAGCCGATAAAAGTCACCAAAGATGCGGCGATAAATGGCGCACCGGGAAGGTAGATAATCGCCGTTTCCGATGAGAAATACCCGAACAAACCCAAGAATATCACCGGGCCGATAATTGCACCGATTGCGGCGATCGAGGCCAAGGCTCCTTGTAATTCGCCTTGCTCGTCCTCTGCGGTGCGGTTCGACATAATTCCATTTAGCGTCGGACCAATAATTGACGAGAAGAACGACAAAGTAATAATCACATAAATCTGCCAAATAGATGTGACAAATGCATAACCAAGAAATGCCAGTGTCAATACAATCAATCCGATTTTTGCCGAAAATATTTCGCCATATTTGGCCACTGACCATCTGGTGACGAACGCTTGACTAAGCCCGAAAACTATCCCGACAAACCCCAATGACAGACCGACATCAAGGCTCGACATTTGTAATTTCTGCATGCCGTAAAACGACCAAACGGACGGGTAAACCTGATGGCCGATACCAAAGAACAACATTACAACCGCCAAGCCCATAACCACTGGCCGTTCGGATAAATGTTTGAACGCTCCGAACGGATTGGCGCGTTTCCACTCGAACTTGCGGCGTTTTTCCTTGGGCAAGGTTTCCGGCAATACAAACAGGCCGAATATAACATTGACCAAGGCCACCAAAGCTGCGGCATAAAACGGCGCGCGCACTCCGATATATTCACCCAGAAACCCGCCCAAAACCGGGCCGATTATAAAGCCAACCCCAAAGGCCGCACCAATAAGCCCAAAGTTAGCCGCACGGTTTTCCGGAGCAGAAATATCGGCAATAAACGCATTGGCTGTGGAATATGTGGCACTAAATATTCCCACCAAAAGCCGACCGATAAACAACCAAATAATCGTTGGCGCAAAGGCCATCAGCAGATAATTTATTCCAAAACCGGCTAATGAAATCAACAATATAGGCCGGCGCCCAAACCGGTCACTTAAATTACCGACCAATGGCGAGAACAAGAACTGCATCACCGCAAATGCTAGCATCAAACCAAGTGCGTAATAGCCAGCTTCGGCGAGGTTTTTGCCGGTTAATTCGCGGATTAAATCCGGCAAGACCGGCATAATTATGCCAAAGCCAATCATGTCGATCAGCACCAAAATAAAGACAAAGCTTATGGCTTTTTTATTTTTTGATTTGCTTGCCATTTACTGCACTCCACCTTGCAATGCACTTAACCCGATCAACATCATTCGGCAAGTAGATCATTTCCTGCTTTCCCTATTGCTTATTTTACATTATCCTTATCGCCATGTTTTTGAATTTCTTCACCGAATTACGAAGTGCCAAAGTACCGGTGTCGTTACGCGAATATCTGACGCTAATGGAGGCGTTGGATAAGGGTGTAATTGATCGCAAGGTTGAGGATTTTTACTTCTTGTCGCGGGCGGCACTGGTAAAAGACGAACGCAACCTTGATAAATTTGATCAGGTTTTCGGACACGTTTTCAAGGGCTTGGAAAGCGTTGACGACCTAGTGGACGAGACGCAAATCCCCGAAGACTGGTTACGTAAACTTGCCGAGAAATTCCTCACCGACGAAGAAAAGGCCGAAATTGAAGCCATGGGCGGTTGGGATAAATTGATGGAAACTTTGGCCAAACGCCTAAAAGAGCAAGAAAAACGCCATCAAGGCGGCAACAAAATGATCGGCACCGCCGGCACATCGCCATTTGGTGCCTATGGTTACAACCCCGAAGGGGTGCGTATTGGCCAAGACAAAGGCCGCCATGGTCGGGCGGTAAAGGTTTGGGACAAGCGCGAGTTTAAGAACCTTGACGGTGATCGCGAGCTTGGCACTCGCAATATCAAAATGGCGCTGCGCCGGTTGCGCAAACTTGCCCGTGATGGCCATGCGGACGAGCTGGATTTATCGGGAACCATCAACGCCACAGCCCGCCAAGGCTGGCTGGATATTTTAATGCGCCCCGAACGACGCAACACTATCAAAGTTGCGTTATTTTTAGACGTTGGTGGCTCGATGGATCCGTTTATCGAAACTTGCGAAGAGTTGTTTTCGGCGGCCAGATCGGAGTTCAAACGCCTTGATAGTTTTTACTTTCATAACTGCCTGTATGAAGCGGTATGGAAAGACAATTTACGCCGAAGATCCGAAGTGATCCCGACTTGGGACTTGCTTCATAAACACCCCGCCGACACCAAAATAATCTTTGTTGGCGATGCTTCGATGAGTCCCTATGAAGTCACCGTTCCCGGTGGCTCGGTTGAACATTATAACGAAGAAGCCGGAGCCGAATGGTTGCGTAGAGTAGTCGAAATTTACGATGATGTTATCTGGTTAAACCCGACACCGGAAAAATATTGGGACTACACCCCAAGCATTGCCATGATCGGCGAAATCATCGGCGAAAACAGAATGTTTCCATTGACCTTGGACGGCTTGGAAAACGCCATGCGCGAATTAGGGCGATAAGCTGGTTTTGGGCAAAATAACGATTTTTCCGCCGAAATAAAAAACCATTGGCAATATTTTTAAGTTTCTCCACTGGATAAATCTTAAAAAGTTCAACAGAAAATAATTCTTGCTGTGATAATAGCTTATAATAATCGCAACCAAAACCCACGTTTCATTGAACTTATCACGTATTCACATTGTCAAACAGCCGCAAACAGGTGGTTTATGACCTACTGCAACACCATTATAGCAAGAGCAGAGAAAGGGCGCGCGTCTGAAACTTATCCCCGATGGTTGATTGCTCCTAAGGGTCAATGAGGGTGCAATGTTTGCAAATCACCCCTTACTCGAAGTAACTTCTTTGCCAATGAGTGCTATTTAAGGGTTATCGCATAAGGGTCACGTGACCCTTGTTTGCAATTGTCTTATCTTGCGGCAAGTTCATCTAGATTACCCCCTCATCCCGGCCTTCTCCCAATGGGAGAAAGGGAAAATTCGATGTTCAATATGATGATAAAAGAACTACGAAAATAGCTCCCTCTCCCCGCCGGGAGAGGGCTGGGGTGAGGGGTACGATAGTTAAAATTGGTAACTGTTTATAATAATACACCAAGAAAATGTCTGGAATACAAAACTCCAAACGAAGTATTCTATGGCACCACAACAACCGTTGCACTTCAAACGTGAGTCCACACCCGAATAAATCGTGTGATGACGGACGCGGTGGGGAGTAAGGAAAACCTAAATTGCCGGACGGGGTTCAAACCCCGTCCGGCGGTGGGTCGTAGATTAAACTAAATCTCGTTAGTAGAGCTTGGTAGTTCTCCCAAACCCGGGCCTTGCACATGTAATGTACGTGTGGGAAATGCGAAATCAGAGCCAGCATCGGCAACTATTTGCTTGATGGCGATGGCAAATTCTTCCTTGATTTGCAGCCACTCACCCCAATTAGTGGTTTTGGTAAAGCAATACACCATCAGATCAATCGAGCTGTCGTTAAAGCTGTCAATATGGATCAACAAAGTACCATTTGGCGGGTGTACGAAATCATCACTGGCCATGATATAATCGTGGATACCTTGGCGAACCGCGCGTAATTGTTTGGCGCTTGAATCGTAAACCAAGCCAATTTTCCAGTAAATCCGACGATTGGTCATGCGGGAAAAGTTGGTCACAGCATTATCTGATAGTTTGGCGTTAGGTACATAGACCGGGCTTTTGTCGAAACGACGAATAGTCGTCGAACGAAAATTAATCAGCTCCACCGTTCCTTCGACTACTCCGTCGACCTTGATCCAGTCACCGACCTGAAAGCGTTTTTCGGCCAGCACCAGAAATCCGGCAATCAGGTTTTTGAACAAATCTTGCGCACCAAGTGCCACCGCCACACCGAAAATTCCCAAACCGGCCAAAAACGGCCCGACCTGAATGCCCCACAGCTCCAAAATCGCCGCACCGCCAACAAATACGAATAAACCCTTGGCGGCTTTTCGCACCCACGACATAATCTCAGGGGTCAACGCTTTTTCCAGCGGCTTTAATACCGCCACCAACGGATCTACTGCGCGAACCAATGACCAGAAAATTGCAAAAGCAATCAACGAAGAAAGAACCTTGTCAAACAACAATGTTGCTTCTTGAGCAGTCCCCAAAACGCGCAAAGCAAAAAACAAGCCAAAAATGACCGGAATTAGCTTTAGCGGTTCTTCAATTGCATTTAATAATTCATCATCGACCTTGGTTTTACTGCGCTTAGTTAATCGTGATAAGAAGCCAACAAAGTGGTGGGCAATAAACCCCCTCAAGACCAATGAAAGCACGAGCAGGATAACCGCTAGAATTGCATTGCCAGTGTTTACTCCCAGAAAACTAGTCTCCCAGACCTGAACGGTTTGCTGCCAAAGATCAGACAATGCCTCTGGTAAAATAGAAGATTCTATACTCATTTTATTGCTCGCAAATTGTTGCAAGCTTTATGTCAGGAAATTTATCTTGCGCATAGTAGTTTATCTTTTTGTCTCGCGGTAATCGGACTCCTTCTCCCCGCTGGGGAGAAGGTTGGGTTGAGGGGGTTGCGATGGTTAAAGATTGTGACGGCAGAACTGGATCACCCGAACAAGTCCGGGATGACGAACTTGGTGGGACAAAAGCAGAATTTATTGTGTTGCACCGATCATGGTTGATTGTGCTGCCTCAATATCCGGCGCGTGGGCTTTTTCAATAATATCGGCAAAATTTATCACCGCAGCAACATAGGCTTGCCCCTCGCGTCCACGGGCATATCCAAATTTCAAGGTTTTATAAATTTCCGGATTTTCCAACTCAGGCAGAACTGCCGATATTTCTGCCCAGTTATCAGAATTGCCACCTCTTTGACGCACCAAAGCTCTGGCATCAATCATGTGCCCCCAACCAATATTATAGGCCAATAAAGCAAAAGGGTAACGGTGATCTGGCTCGATACTATCCGGCAATCTCC
>JAKITZ010000151.1 GCA_021647805.1 Robiginitomaculum sp. | reverse complement strand
TTTCGAACCGACTGTTGGACGGGTGTTCTTATTTAACTCAGCTTACTTATTATATTTTCCGCAACAATACAATATCAAATGGTATGTTTGAGGGAATTATAATTTACGCTGGGTTGAATGATTAGCTGAAGTTGAGGGGGGAGGCAGGGTTTGAAATATGACTTTATCTGGACTGAACGAGTGGTTGTCGAGCGGTAGCTTACTTGGTTTTATTTGCTAAATGATTTGTGTGATTGAATACCACCTGTGTCATTATTGCTGACCTGAAGCCGTTCGTTTTGCATCTTCGATTGCATCAATGATTGGTTTGACACCAAATTCGTACGCGCGCCGGATACGCAGTGCAGAAAACCCTTTGGCTTTGGAAACATTTTGTTGAAAAACCTTTCCGACCTCGATCACCCAATTCTGCTCAGATTTAAGATTTTCAAAATTTGCTGATTGATATCTGTTCTTGAGTGCCACCTGAATATCCGACCAATTCTCTTTTGGTGCAGACAGCCAGGCTTTGACAAATGTCTTCGGCGCAATAGACGACAAGATTGCAGTTCCTGCGTATTTCCCATTGCCGTTATATGTTTGCGAAACTTCATCCATAAAGGCTTCGCTATCCTTATGCATTAAAGCCAAAAGCCGCTCTGTCTCTTTGGGGAATGTATTTTCCAGCGCCTTGCCTCTGGCCTGTTCCAGATGCTCCATAATCTGCTTAAACTCGTCATTTTGCTTGTCAGTCCAATAGCCATAACCACCATATGATGTATCAAATTCATACCTTTCTGAGTAAATAGTCGTCGCCAGCCACAGTAAATCTTGGTTTAGCAAATCATCAATATATTGTTTGGCGTTTTGCACTTCTGTTGCGATTGAATTTTTCGAGATTGCATTTTTTGCCATCATGATTTTAAGCATGAAAGTATGAATGATCTCGCCGGGGTTTGTGATTTTGAAATCTTCCAAATCCGAATTCATTCGCTCCACAGCACTTTGAACAGTTTCATCATCGAATTTGTCAAAATTTATGATGATCTTCCACGGTGGCAATTGTTCTGCTGTGGCAAAGAATACGCTATTGCCCAAGCACGATTTAAGCGTTTTTTGATCATATCTACCCTCAACAAAAAACTGATTTAGCAATTCATCCTTGAGTAAAGGGTTTTTCATATCCACTGAGGAATACTTTTCATTGATGGAGACCAGTTTAGGTTTTTCCAGCGTGGTTTCTTTATCGGAACCATTGCTATGGTTTATTTTTTTCTCTTCTTCGCTGAATTCCCACTTTTGTTGCGCTCCTGCCCTATTGTTAAGACATTCTTCCGAAAGACCACCATTACGCATTTCAATATCAAAGGCACAAAAAAGACTGATTAGATCTGACATGGCTTGCGTATCTTTTAAATGAACAGGATCAAGTATTGAAACCAAACGAGAAATATCGGCAATTACATGCCTTAAAATACGCAGTGAATGAACTTGCGATTGGCTAAAAACACCACCAGCATTTTTTCCAGCTTCTCCAGTTTTGGCAATTCCAGATTCTATTTTAGCTTGAGTAGGGTGCATTTCGCCATAAATAGCTGCTTGAATATCAGGTTTATTTTCAAGTCCAAAAAGACTCACATAATAACAATCTTTCTCCTTGATTGCATTTTTGACTTGATGGGTTTTTCCAATCCCTCACTCACCCGTGACCAATACTGCAAAGCCGGGAGGCTCTTTAAGCTCTTTGTAATATTCAAGATATTCTTCTAATGGCGTTGCTGTCATTAAGGTTATTTGGTGTTGGCACGCTCGAATTGCAACCCTTGGCTGAAAGTCAATGAATAGCATTAGTTGGTACTAAAATATATTACAGCCAATTTCACCATTAACAGTATTTATCAGCAACATTAAGCCCGCTATTTTGGTACAAGAGGCTGTTCGTGGTGCTGTGGCAAATATTAACAAGTACAACAAGTATAGCGAACCAAAGCATGTTTCGTTTAAACCAAAGGTGCAATTGAGTCACACTGTAACTATTCTGTGCAACTGCCACTGTCGCCGCAATAGCCCATACAGCACCAAGCATCAGCCCAGTCAGGAAGACCGGTATATTCGTGAACCCAACAGCAATCTGCGCAGCACCCATTATATGGAGGCAATATACCCGTAGATGACGCGCTATCAATCATTTGCGTGAATTGATTACATTTCTTTTCTATTTTAGCAGAAGGCAAAAACCCTTTGGTTGACAGTCGAACAAGTTTCGTTTTCTTGCCCTTGACGGTAAAGTGCTTTTTGTTGGTATTAATGCGAAATTTTTTCCCGCTTCGGGTGGTGACCGTGTACTGATTCTTATCAGCATTGATTTTGGATTCCGACCATTTCACGGGCACCTTACCCGGTCTTACAAGGAAGACCTTCATGAGCCTATCTTCTGTGTCCACAGAAATTATATAGGTGAAAAGAAATGAGCCGTCTTTATCCTGAAGATTAATTCCGAAGCTATTGCGCTGATCTATCTGTTTGCCATCGAAATGCTGTGCAATTAATGTCTTAACATTTGGCTCCTTAAAAGTATTTGAACCTTCTTTTGCAAGAATTTGGGCAGGAGCAGAAACCAAGAACAGAGCAAGTATAATTAAGAGATAATAGTTAACCTTTTTATTATTCATGATGATTTCCCCGTATATAATTTATTTAATTATGGTGACAGTACATGAAGTTATTGCGTTTTGTCAAAATGCAATAGTTTTGGTTATTGTAATTCCAAAACTTGGATTACGGTTACAGTTTACTAAACGCACTTAATTGTTGGTTTTTGGGTCAACACCTTCTTTGCGCTCTATCAACTTATCCAAAAATTGTCTTGAGTGCTACTAGCATTTGCTCACCACAAAACCGATTCCCACTTTTTGGCTCGATAGAGTATATTGACAACAATCTCCATATTAAGTTGCAAGATGATGCATTCCGCGATGCCTTATTATAAATTCGGCACGAGCTATTCTTATAAAACAATTCGCCAAAATATCCCCTAAAAACTAGATGGTTTTCATTATTGTCACATCTGTTACTATGTTTCTTTGGTAATTATTATTGGCTCAAAAATATTATGTTATTTCGACGTAAACCCAAAACAAAACAAAGATTTGATGACTATTCTTTGGCCAATATCCGCGCCAATATAATTGGCTACGATCATGTATTGTCCGGGCCGTTTGGATCGCGCAAGATGTTCTATGCTGATTATGTGGCATCGGGACGTAGTTACGCCCCTATCGAAGACATGATTTCTAGCCACGTATTGCCGCTTTATGCCAATACCCATACCGAGGCATCAGCCACTGGCCGCCAAACATCAGCATTTCGAGAACAAGCCAGAGCGATAATCGCCAGATCACTGAATGCCAGTGATGAAGATGTAGTGATATTTTGCGGCTCTGGCTGTACTGGTGCGATTGACAAATTAATTCAAATTCTTGGATTGAAGCTACCAAAAGGATTAAGTGTATATGGGATAAAAACGGCTATTGATCGCCAAAACCGTCCAGTTGTATTTATTGGCCCGTATGAGCACCACTCTAACGACGTGCAATGGCGCGAAACCATTGCCGAGGTGGTAACTATTAAAGAAACCGACAATGGATTGTTAGACCTTGCTGATCTTAAACAACAACTGGAAACCTACAAAGACCGGCCATTTCTAATCGGCAGTTTTTCCACCGCCAGCAATGTCACTGGCATTATCACTGATCCGGTGCCGGTGGCCAAACTATTGCATCAATACGGAGCATTGGCGGCCTTTGATTATGCTGCCGCTGCACCTTATGTGGATATTGACATCAACCAACCAGATGAGGAGCATTTTGATGCAGTGTTTATTTCACCGCATAAATATCTTGGTGGCCCCGGCACGCCGGGACTGTTGGTGATCAAGAAGAACTGGGCAAACAATAAAACTCCGGTCATTCCCGGTGGCGGAACTGTTTCTTATGTTAGCCCATGCGCACAAACATATTTGGACGATATTTGCCACCGCGAAGAGGGCGGAACCCCGGATATTATTGGTTCAATTCGTGCCGGATTGGTGTTTGATCTGAAACAGAAAATTGGCAATGAAGTTATTAAAAATGCCGAACAGAATTTCGCCAAGCAAGCCTTAAATCGCTGGGGCGTGCACCAAAATATTCAAGTCTTGGGCTCGAACACTGCCGATAGATTGCCGATTTTTTCCTTTCTGGTGAAAAGTGGTAAAAAATTCCTGCACTATAATTTTGTTGTTGCTTTGCTTGATGATTTGTTTGGCATTCAGGCCAGAGGCGGCTGTTCTTGTGCGGGTCCATACGGGCACCGGTTATTGGACATTGACCTAGAAACCTCGCAACAATACGAAAAAATAATATCCACCGGATTAGAAATTATAAAACCGGGCTGGGTGCGGGTTGGCTTTAATTACTTCAATTCCGAACAAGAAGCCGAGCTGTTGATCACAGCGATCGAGTGGATCGCCGATCACGGGCATTCATTACTGCCATTATATGATTTTGATTGCGGTAGTGGTAAATGGACACACCATTTACGTAAAAACGAAACTTTGCGCTGTCTTGATAATTTGACGGACGATTTTGAACAAGAAAACCCTGCAAAGACAATCGACGAGATGATTAAAATTGCCGAACGGCAAATCAAAAGCGCGGTATTTCTACCGGTAAAACCCAGACAAGAAGAGCTGCAAGAAATCCCGGAACACCTTTTATGGTTTTTGCAAAACTGATCGCAAGTATAATTACGACTTGACAAAAGTAGTTTAGCATTAAAGCATACTTCTTTAATGCTAAAGGAAATCTTTTGTCATGAAATTCTCCAGAAGAAATTTTATTCGTATTCTTGGTGGTAGCGCCATCATAATGGCACCGATTGCCTGCTCGTCCGTCTCAAATACCCCTGACCCTACTGCCCCATGGGCAGATGCAAATACAGCAAACAACCCGATTAAATTTGTTCTTAGCCATGCACTTCTGGCCCCTAACCCACATAATCGCCAGCCATGGATGATACAATTACATGATGAAACCGCGGCTACTTTGTTTGTTGATCCAAGCCAAGACCTACCTGAAACTGACCCGTTTGATCGCCAGATAACCATTGGTCTTGGTTGTTTCTTGGAGGTGTTAACTATCGCGGCAAACAATCAAGGCTTTCAGGCCAAAATTGATTATTTCCCCGAGGGTTTTAACCAACAAACTCTGGATAAAAGACCAATAGCGAAAATTGAATTGCTTAGAGCTTCATCATTACTGCCTGATCCGCTATTTGGCCAAATTCTTCACCGTAGAACCAACCGCAAGCCATTTAATGAGCAACAAGTGCCAACCATAAATTTGATCGAAATCACCAAAGAAACTTTCGGAACAAACAATGGTTTTGCATCTTCTACTACACAGATTGAACAGCTTCGTCAGCTTACTATTGCCGCTGCAGAAATGGAATTTGAAACCCCGCATACCTATATGGAAAGTGTCAATTTAATGCGAATCGGATCTGCGGAAATCGCAAAGAATCCTGATGGCATATCAATTGATATCCCGATGATCGGTTTACTTAAAGCTTTTGGTATAGTTAGCAAAAAGACCTTGTCTGATCAGACCTCATCAGCGTTCAAACAAGGCTTGAAACAATACTCAGATGCAGCGGCAAGCTCTGCAAACTTCATTTGGATATCCACCAATACCAATACCAGAATTGACCAGATCAATACTGGCCGCACTTATGTTCGGCAAAACCTACTGGCAACGAAACTAGGGATATCCATGCAGCCATTAAGCCAAGCCTTACAGGAATATCCAGAAATGCAGCAACTATTGGAAGAAGCCCACAAGGTCACACAAATAAATGGCCAAAGATTGCAAATGCTAGCCCGAATCGGCTATGCTGCGACAGGTAATGCATCACCGCGCTTTCCTTTATCTGCGAAATTGATTGAACATGAAAACAACCAGCACTGAATATGATGTGTTTCAAGTCTTTACCGAGATCGCAATCATCAATCAATTAGTCAAGACCGCCGTTGAAAGCTCACTGCCGGGTAAATTGCGCATGTCGCACTTTGGGGTAATGAGCCATTTCATCCGCCGCCCGGAAGAACAAAGTCCTAGCCACCTAGCTTCGGC
>JAKITZ010000150.1 GCA_021647805.1 Robiginitomaculum sp. | reverse complement strand
ATGTAACCGCACTAGCGTTTTTGCAATAATGTGGACAGTTGTTCCCGTTCACCCATACCGGTTTTGCGGTTATACTATCGCTTATGAAAACCGAGCCACATATTTTAGTTGTCGATGACCACCGCGACATTCGTGATCTAGTGACGCGCTATCTGAAACGACATGGGTTTAGAGTTAGTTCTGCCGCCGATGGTGAGCAAATGAAGAAGTGCCTACGAACCGGAATAATTGATCTAATAGTATTAGATATAATGATGCCCGGTGAGGATGGGCTGACACTGTGTCGCAACAATCATCAAAATGACGGCCCGCCGGTGATTTTGCTAACCGCCATGGCTGGGGAAACTGACCGTATTGTCGGCCTTGAGGTCGGAGCTGATGATTATCTGGTAAAGCCATTTAACCCCCGTGAATTATTGGCGCGAATTCGCGCGGTTTTACGTCGCTCAAACAATGTACAACAAAATAAATTACCCGCCGAACATGTAAAAGGCTGGTGTTTTGATCAATGGAAACTGTTCTGCAGTGGTAGAGTTCTTATTGCTGCTGACGAAACTGAACAAAAACTATCCAGCGGCGAGTATAAGGTGTTAAGCGCACTCTTGGAGCGGGCGAATACTGTATTAAGTCGCGATCAATTATTAGATATTTGTCATGGTCGCGATGCGCGAGCGTTCGAACGCGCTATCGACAACCAAATTTCACGATTACGCGGCAAGATTGAGCATGACCGAAACAACCCATTATTGATTCAAACTGTTTGGGGTGATGGATATAAACTATGCGCCGAAGTGGAAGTGTTATGAGAGTGCTATTTCCGCAAAGCCTAGCCGGACGGCTGATATTTTGGCTATTGGCTTCACTGCTTATAGTCCAAATTAGCTTCATGTTATTTCAAGAATATGATCGCCGACAAGACATATTACGAGCGGTTGAAAAAGGCACAGCCGCACAAGCAATTTCTATTGCTAGGATTTTAGAAAATGTCGAACCGGGAAAATGGCCTGATGCTGTAATTAAGTCATCGAATGAAGAGTTAGGTTTAAGGGTTGACGTTGATCGCCGGTTTATTGAGTTGCGCGCACCTAGGGTTATTATTCACAATAAAGAAATAATAAAAGGAAAGCTGAAAACATCGCTTGAAGTACACTCCGGTTCAACAATCGAGAATATTCAATTTTTCAAAGCAGGTGATCCAAATATACCGACGCAAAAGAGATTATTGATAAACAAAAACGGTCATTCAAGCTCATCTTTCTCGTTTTTTATGCCAGAAAATTTTTCCGCGACATCGGATTCAAATATTCGTGGAATATCAGTTAAATTGGCCGATGGAAGGTGGTTAAATGCCGACATGCGTCATGATGCCATTATCGCATTTAAGTGGCAGGACTTCATACCACTTATGGCTAGCGCAGCACTGCTGATATTAGTGGTGATTATCGTTGTAAATTTGGAAACAAGGTCTTTACGCACTCTTGCCATAGCCGCTGATCGATTGGGACGCGGCGAAAAACTGGATCCATTACGTGAAGACGGGCCAAAAGAAACAAAAGCTGCCTTAAGAGCATTTAATCAAATGGGCGATAGGATTAGTCGGTTTGTCCGCGACCGAACCCAAATGCTAGCCGCCATGTCTCATGATTTACGCACTCCATTAACTTCCATGCGCTTGCGGGTTGAAGAATTAGAAGATGAAGTTTTACGCGATCAGTTAATCAACTCGATTGAAGAAATGAAGCAAATGACCGAAACAAGTTTAGAGTTTACCAAAGCTGATGCAATTGATGAACCTAGCGTGCCGTCCGACATTACTGCTTTGACTAATGATCTTGTTAAGGAATTTCAACAACTTGGGCAAGCAGTGAATTTATCAACCACCGCCCCTATTATGATAGTCATTCGTCCGCTGGCAATGAAGCGGGCTATCAGGAATTTAATCGAAAATGCAGTGAGGTACGGTGGCCAAGCAGAAATAAGCCTTCGCAAAACCAATACTGAAACGAGCATACACATACTCGACAAAGGTCAGGGAATACCAGAAGCCGATCTTGAGAGGGTTTTTGAGCCGTTCACCCGCCTGGAAACTTCGCGCAATAGAGAAACCGGAGGGGCTGGATTAGGTCTGTCCATCGCCAGATCAATCATCAACAGCCATGGCGGAGAGCTAACTTTGAACAATGCCAAACAAGGCGGACTAATAGCCAAAATTATTTTGCATAACGGACTCTAAGCCAGATCAAGCGTTTTCGGCAAACAACTCACGTCCGATTAACCAACGGCGGATTTCCGAAGTGCCGGCACCGATCTCGTATAACTTGGCATCGCGCAATAACCGCCCCGTAGGGTATTCATTGATATAACCATTACCACCTAATACCTGTATCGCCTCCAACGCCATCCAAGTGCCAGCTTCGGCGGCATACAAAATCGCACCGGCGGCATCTTTGCGCGTGGTTTTGCCGGCATCACAAGATCTTGCTACCGCGTAAACATAAGCCCGCGTTGCATTCATTTTTACGTACATATCGGCCAGCTTTCCTTGCATTAACTGGAACTCGCCAATGGCTTTGCCAAATTGTTTGCGGTCGTGAACATAAGGAAGCACAATATCCATACAGGCTTGCATTATCCCGATGGAGCCAGCCGCCAGCACAGTGCGCTCATAATCAAGCCCCGACATTAAAACACCGACACCACCACCAAGCGGCCCCATTATGTTTTCTTCTGGCACTTCGCAATCTTCAAATACCAGCTCACAAGTATCAGAGCCACGCATGCCAAGTTTATCCAGTTTTTGAGCCGTGGAAAAACCTTTCATACCCTTTTCAATAAGAAATGCAGTAATTCCGCGAGAACCAGCCTTCGCATCAGTTTTAGCATAAACCACCAGAACTTCGGCTTCAGGGCCGTTGGTGATCCACATTTTATTGCCATTTAGGACGTAAACATCACCTTTTTTTTCAGCTTTGAGCCGCATGGAGACCACGTCTGATCCGGCTCCGGTTTCCGACATTGCCAACGCGCCTACGTGTTCTCCGGAAATCAATTTTGGTAAATATCGCGCCTTTTGTTCCGGTGTCGCCCAACGACGGATCTGATTTACACATAAATTAGAATGCGCACCGTAAGACAAACCCACCGAAGCCGAAGCCCGGCTTATTTCTTCCATCGCCAGCACATGCTCAAGATAACCAAGACCGGAGCCGCCATCTTCTTCATCTACGGTAATCCCCAACAACCCCAACGCTCCCATTTGCGGCCATAGATCCCTTGGGAAAGTATTGCTTTTGTCAATTTCTTCGGCACGAGGCGCAATGCAATCAGCGGCAAAATTACAAACAGTATCACGGATCATATCGGCGGTTTCGCCGAGTTGAAAATCAAAACTTGGTGCGGAATTTTTCATCATGTTCATCGTGTACATCGCTAATCCCGCAGTTTCAAGACCTAGGGTCTGTGGACAATTATGAGAGTGTCAACAGACCCTAGTATTTTAGCGATTACCGAAACACATCATTAACGAGGTTTATCAGCGGCATTTTAACGCCCAACAGCGATGATAACATAAGGATATAATTTGAGAAATGAACCATGGCCAATAAAAATAAAAAAACAGTAGCTTGTTTGCGTATTAGTTTACGAAAATTCTTTGAGGATACATCTGGCAGTACTGCCATGCTCTTTGCCATCGTTTTGTTGGCGGTGGTTACTCTTACCGGAGTTGCTTATGATTTCTCAAGGTCGCAAAGTGCCAAAACAAGTTTGCAAAATGCTGCTGATGCCGCAGCATTAGCTATTGCCCGTGATCCAGATACCAATTTGCAAAACCTTACCACCAGAGCCACTGATTTCTTTAATGCCAATATGCAAGGTCAAAGTTTTGGCTTTGATCACACGATTACCGCCACCGAACTTGAAGGCGGCATCGGCGTTAGAGTAGAGGTGTCAACAGAAGTTGAAACTACTTTTGCTGGACTTGCCGGATTTGACACCATTGAGGTCAAGACTGTTGCTGAAGTGTTATATTCTGCCTCCAAGGTCGAGCTAGTATTGGCTCTGGATAATACCGGCTCAATGGGCTGGAATGGCAAAATCGACACATTACGAGAAGCAGCAAGTGATCTCGTCGAAAAATTACTTCCACCAGGCTCCGCCGAAGAAAATGTTAAAATTGGTGTAGTTCCATTTAATTACATGGTGCGTCTACCAACCAGTTATAAAAATGAAAACTGGATGAAGTTTAACCTGGTTAGTGCCAATTCATGGTCTGGCTGCATTGCCCCTAGAAAACCACCACATGATACCAGAGACAGCAATCCGAATACCAATGCCAAAAAATTTACCGCCCTACCCGGTAATGGCTGTCCTGAACAGGCATTAACCCCGCTTACTAATGATCGGCAGTTATTACTTGAAACCATAGATGAAATGGAAGCACAAAATTGGACTTATGTACCCGAAGGTTTGGCTTGGGCTTGGCGGGTATTGTCCAAAAAGAAGCCATTACGCGAAGGTGTGCCGTATAATGACGAGGACTGGACAAAAATCATTGTTTTGATGACTGATGGAGCTAACACTGTTGAGTGGGAGTGGCCGAATAATATTCCCGATGAAACCACCGGAACTTCCAGCAATCAAGGTGACAACGCAACTGAAGCTTTATGTCAAAGGATCAAGAACAAAGACATTTATATCTATACAATCGCTTTTGAAGTTAACAATAACAGTACCGAACAAATGCTTGAAGATTGCGCTACCGAGCCTGATATGTATTTTGATGCACAAAATCAAGCGCAATTGGTTGCTGCTTTTGCCAAGATTGCTGGCGATATAACCAACTTACGTCTTAGCAGATAAAGAGTTATTTCTTAGGCTTGGTAAGCAAAAAATACACAGCAACCAACGTCAACATAATACCAATAGCAGCCAGCCCCGGCCCCTTTATCATATCACCTAAAGTAACAATAAGCCCAGCCTTTTGAGTTCCAAAAACACCGCCGGCGGTTAAAATCAAACCGGCGATTCCCATTAAAACAAATATTATGGAATTTCGTTTTTCCAGCACCTCAAACGGTTGCTCGCTTTGAGTTGCCATCTCACTGGTCAAATTCTCAGGCACTAGCTCGTCATAATCAGCAAAAGGTGGAATATCCTCTTGCACTTGGTTCATTTGATTCAAAACTAATGTATCGTTACGATCATTTTCTGATTGCACATAGCTTTCATCAGCCAGACCGTCGCTGGCAATTTCTTCTGTGGGTTCTTCTGAAACAGCCTCTACTTCCGGCATTGGCGGAATATCATCAATTGCTGGTTGAGCTTCTAGTTCGTTATTCGCCGGCGAATCAAAACTTTGCGGATCATCTACCTCTTTGCCTAAATCCTCTGTATCTGTATCTGTATCTGTATCTGTATCTGTATCTGTATCTGTATCTGTATCTGTAACAGGTACAGATACAGCAATTTGCGCTATTCTTCCTGAAATTTGCTCGGCCAGTTCACCAACGGGATCGTTTTTCTTTTCAGGTTGAAATACATCACCAATAGGAACCAGCTCATCAGTACCAGTAGCCTTTAATTCATCTTCTTCTAACTTGTTGGTTGATTGTGGATCATTTGCATTAGCCACTTCTTCTTGGTCATCATCGGAAAAATGATAATCATATTCTTTGTCTGCAATAGAAGCGGTAAAAACAGGAATGACTTCTTCTATAGATTCATTTTTGGTGAGCAAAGAACCTAACGCCGCAGAGTTTGACAAATCAATTGCAACATCGCTCACAATTTCTTCTGCTTCTTGTTGTTTTGCATCTTCGATGATTTTGCACTCTAACTCTAAATCCTTCTTGGTGTTCAAGATCGAGCTAGGCGCTAATACAACGCCCTCTTCCACATCCAAGAACAACGCTTTTTCAGCTGTCCGGCGGCGCACCAACGCATCAACTATGATTTCTCGCCCACCAAGGCTTGCTTTGCGCCAGGCATCAAACGAAGACGCCGCACTTAATAACTTTCCTTCATTGATGAAGCGCACAACTTCAGAATTAGTGAAGTTATCAATCCCAATATTAAAAGCCAAAGATAATAAAGCATCCATCTGTGATTGTGAAATCGGGGCAAAAATACAACTAGAAACCTTTGTAGCTAAATTGCTCATATCCCAGATCAATAAATCTTCAGCGTCCGATTTTGATACAACTGCGCCCTTTTTAGCTG
>JAKITZ010000149.1 GCA_021647805.1 Robiginitomaculum sp. | reverse complement strand
GCTGAGCTGCCTGTACATTCTTCCCATTGCAACATCTTTCTAGCAAAGTGTTGCACTTGTGTCGTGAGTTTAGAGGGGTATCCAGAGTATGGAAAAACTGGATCACCCGAATAAATCGTGTGATGACAGATTTTAGGCACAATAATTGTTATATAATAGCAGATAAATATTTTAACGTTCTTTGGTGGCGGTGAATTTTATATCAGGGAACTTTTCTTGAGCGTAATTTATTTCCCACGCGCTTTTGGCCAAGAATACCGCTGCACCGTCCACATCTTCGGCCATTTGCATTTTGTGACGATCTGCAAACGCCTGCAAAGCGTCATCGTCTTTGGCCATAATCCATCTAGCAACCGAATACGGGCATGGCTCGAACAAAACGTCCAGTTTGTATTCTGTAGCAATACGTTCGGCTGTTACTTCGATCTGCAACTGCCCGACTGCGCCTAATATCATATCGGCACCGATCATCGGTTTGAATAATTGCGTTACGCCCTCTTCGGCTAGACTTTCAAGTGCTTTGCGTAAGTGTTTGGCCTTCATTGGGTCTTTTGGACGGGCGCGGCGTAAAATTTCCGGAGCAAAATTAGGCAGACCCGGATATTGCAATTTGCCGCTGGTGCTCAAGCTATCACCAACTCGTAATACACCATGGTTAGGCACGCCAATAACATCTCCGGCATAGGCGGTATCGGCAATACCGCGTTCTTGGGCAAAGAACATCAATGGTTGCGATATAGTCATAGTTTTACCAGCAATGGTTTTTAATTTCATGCCGCGCTTAAACTCGCCGGAACAAATTCTAGTAAAGGCAATTCGATCACGATGATTAGGATCCATATTGGCCTGTACTTTGAATACAAATCCAGAAACCTCTTCTGCTCCGGGTTGTTGTTCGGTTTCGGTACCATTGCGATGCACTTTGGTGGCCGTGGGTGATGGAGCCAAATCCACCAAAGCGTCAAGTAATTCGCTTACCCCAAATTTTCGTAAGGCCGAGCCATAATAAACCGGTGTTAGATGCCCTTCGAGATAACTTTGCAGCGAAAACTCGGCAAACCCGCCATCGGCCAGCTCTACCGCTTCGGCCAATTCATCTCTTTCTTCTACGGGCAAATATTGCTCAATCGCCGGATCACCCATTGCAAGGGTTGCCAAAGGCTCTTCTTGTCCTTTTACAAACGGCAGGAATTGATTTTCTGCTAGTTTTTGCACTCCGCAAAATCTTGACCCTGAACCCGCCGGCCACTGCATAGGCACCACGTCCAAAGCCAGTTTGTCAGCAACCTCTTCAAGAATTTCCAACGGATCCCTAGCCTCGCGATCCATCTTGTTAATGAAGGTGATAATTGGAATATCGCGCAATCTACAAACCTCGAATAATTTCAAGGTTTGTGGCTCAATACCCTTTGCCGCATCAAGTACCATTACCGCGCTGTCGGCGGCAGTCAAAGTGCGATAGGTGTCTTCGGAGAAATCTTCGTGTCCGGGGGTATCAAGCAAATTAATTGTGCAATCGCGATATTCAAATGTCATCACCGATGATGAGACGGAGATGCCGCGTTCGCGCTCTATTTTCATCCAGTCCGAAGAGGTGCGACGGTTTTCTCCTCTGGCGCGCACTTGTCCGGCCAAACGCAAAGCACCGGCA
The DNA here is from genome assembly GCA_021647805.1 of Robiginitomaculum sp. Taxonomy (GTDB): domain Bacteria; phylum Pseudomonadota; class Alphaproteobacteria; order Caulobacterales; family Maricaulaceae; genus Robiginitomaculum_B. The sequence continues at coordinate 4,602 of JAKITZ010000149.1, read as the reverse complement.
GCAAACAACAGGTTTTCTGTTAATGTAGTTTTGCCAGCATCGGGGTGCGAAATAATCGCAAAGGTGCGCCGACGGCTGGCTTCGGTGCTAAAGGGAAGATCGCTCATTATATTGCTCGAAAATTATAATAACACTCAAAACACGTAATCTGGCAGTGTTGTAAGTATCATTCTGTTTTCTGTCCATCAACTTATTCAAAAGCCGCCCCCAAGAGCTAAGCGCCAGCATTGCGGCAGGACAAGCTAAAAGCTTTCCCACTTTTGCATTATATTACTAACTAGGTGCAAGTGCGCCTCGCCCGATCAGGCCGCACGTCGTAGGCGGTGCGGTAGCACTTCGCCGTGAGACAAAGAAAAGCAAATACTTATATCTAGTGGCCGCAATCCTTTGCCGTAAAACCGGTTCCACTTTTGCTGACAAATGCTCGCAAATCCTGAACTGCTTTGCGTGGCAATCAGTAGAATGCTAAATTATTTACTTAAGCGAACTCCATACCGATTGGTAGACATACTCATAGCTCAAAGTGTTGCCAACTTGCAATTGCCACAAATTCGACATTACCACCAAAGACACTTCAGCTAGACGTATTCCTATTTCTGCAGGGGTACGGGATCCATTAGCTGGCGGGCCGATTAAAACCGCATTGGCTGCTGATTTTGCTGCCAGTAAAACAGCAATGTGCGTAGCTGTTGTCGGGTTGGAATGGACCAGTTGCAGATCAGCAAAAATGGCTTCTTTAGCCAACAAGCTTATTTCAGCCAAAGGCATTTTGTCGAATTCAGCAATAGGCACAGGAAAATTAGCTGATGAAACCACGTCCACCGGTTGGCCTATTTCCAAAACTACATCGTTAAATAAAAAAAGCATAATTTATTATCTTCAATAATTATAACCAAAATTATAACACCGCTTCTGTTAAAAAATTACGACCCTTTTTGTCTTCAATTTCCACCACCCACAAATCTCGGTCTTGCTTTAATCGTTTGTCTAATATCGCTTCAACTTGCCTATAACCGGTTGCGGGCGGGCATAGGTTTTCCCAAACTCGGTCATAATTATCGTCTCTGGTTGGGCCAAACAAGTTAGCCTTGCCATCAAGAGTATTGATCATAACCAATACCGATCCAGCATCATCGTCACCATGATGGCGCACCAATGCAAAGGCTCCTTGCACCTGCGCCCGGCGGATTAAGGCTTGCACTAATATTTGCGAGCGTAAGTCTGTCATGGCCGTGTTCTTGCTGGAAAAGACTTAAAATACCAGAGGAAAGTACCAAAATGAACCAGTTATTGGTAATTATCAGCGGTTTAACCCTACTTTTTGCGTCTGCTGCGGCAAATGCCCAGACATCATTGGCCGCTTTATCCGGTTATCATCAGGCTGTGTCTTTGGACTATAATAACGCAACACTGGACTTTAGTTTCGATCTGCCCCCCAAACCCGGACTGGCCAGCCTGATTTTCAAGGCTGATCCGCTTGCGAAACCGCCACAACCCGGAAGCTATTTTTTACTTAGCGTCAATCAAAGCCCTTCAGTGTCATTTGCTCCTATTGCCAAAGGATTTGCCGCTCGTTTCGATATTCCAGCAGGGCAATTAGTTTCTGGACATAATAATATCCAGCTTACTTTTATGCCCGTATCCAATCAACAATGCCTTGGAAAAAACGATGGCGGCTGGGCAATAGATATGCAGTTAAGTCGGCTTGATCTGTCTTTGGGTAGACCTAGCCCTAAGTTGACAGAGTTTGAAGACTGGCTGACGGCCGATATCGGAGCGCCGCAAAAAATTGCGATTGAGCAGGGGCCGCTCTCATTGCCGGCATATAAGGAATTTGGCGCGTTAATTGTTCAAGCATTATCTGCTAGAATGAACGAAATTCCGCAATTAACCCAAGAAGCAAAACACGCGGATCTAATTATCAGGCCAACGGTCGATGGTGATAACAAATTAGTAATTCAAATAAATACAGACAGCTCGATACCAATAATGATCTTCGCCGCAAAAAACGATCAAGAAATTATTACTGCCAGCCGCTGGTTTGCCAAATATCGCATTTCGCAAAATGAGCAACAAAAAAGCCTAAAGCACTGGCCGAAACAGGAAATTACGTTTGCTCCGGCATTAAAACAATTGCTAACTGCTAGTAATGATTTCACGCGTCGCCCCCAAGGTAGGCATGTTTCACTTAGGTTACCACCGAAGACAAATGCAAAATTACAAATAGAAGCACACCGCGATAATAGAGCGGACCGCAAATCACGTTTGCAAATATATGTTGATCAAGGTGAAATTGCCGCTCCATCTCTTTGGCGGCGAGTGAATAATTTCTCTCTAACTATTCCGTCAAGCTCCTCAAATAACAGGAAAATAGCATTGTTGGCTGAAACTAAATTAAAGCATGGAAGTGAAAATTCGTGCACTTCATCAGATGCACCAGTTTTGGCGACCACAAGAAGAATCTCATTACAATTATCAGGTCTTGATAATTTATCCGACCTTGACCGGTTGGCTTGGAATGGTGGAGTTTTTGTTGCGGACAATGGGAAAAACACACAAATTTTGTTGGCCGATGAACCACAGGTTTTATTCCAAGGATGGCGTTTTCTAGCGCACCTTGCGCGTACTGGTAATACCAGTATCGATCAGGCAAAATTCGGTGGGCAGCCAGATCCGGATTTTAATGTTCTGGCCATACAACCACGTGATGCTTTACCACTGCAATTGGTAAATCGTTTGCCGGAAAGTTTTGCTAATGGAGCAGGGCACGCCCCGGGTGATCCATATCCAAAATACAAAAGACCGACACTTACCACGAGCGCCTTTGCCGATACTGCAAACATTCCGGCTGTGGGTGTTGCTGCCAGTGCCAAGCTTAATAACAAACAAGTATGGCTAGCAATTAGTGCTGAAGATAATCAGCAATTGTCTTTGGCGCTTAAAGATTTAGTTGAAGGACAGGCACTCGATCATTTTAGTGGAACGGTTTTGCGTTGGCGGGGATCAAAAGTTTCCGTGAATGCTACACAGCAAAGTCTGATCACTGCTATATTTCCAAGGCAATCACTTAGTTGGCAAATTTTTCTTATACTGCTGCTAATAGCCGGTACATTACCATTATTATACTTCAGAAGAATAAGTCTAACTATACGCAAAACACCGAATTGAACGATGTTTTGAGTATAGTTTTTTTAGCTGTACATCAACTTATCCAAAAACCGGTTCCCACTTTTTGGGTCGATTGAATGTAAATGATTCACCTAATCCTAATATTGTTGTGCCAAGTTACATGCCACAGATTAGGGTTAGGTAATGAAAAAAACGGTTTTATTTATCGGCGGGTTATTGTTGGCCATGCAAATAAACCCAGCATTGGCCATTGATGCCAGCTCTGGTTATTCCAACCGTAGCGCAGTGTTTACCTATGCGCAGCGTTGTGAGCTGTTGAACCGTTCGCAATTGCAAGCGGTGAAATCTGGCCAGCTACAAGCCCGTGGAGCATTGCTGCGCTCTGGAATGACTTTGCGCAAGGTCAACAGCCTTCGAGACAATGCCGATGACAGCGTAAGAGATGTTGATTGCGCCAATGAAGAGGCTTTAGTCGAAATAGAGCGGGTCAAAAAAGCTCATAACACTTGGCTGAACATGCACCGTCTGCCTTATAGTGCCAAATACCGCGAATGGATAACCAGCCGTGACACTACGCTCGAAGAACGAAGATGGCGGGTAGTGCAAAATATAGTATTAGAGGAAGATACCGTTGTTCGCTTTGGCTCGACCACCTTGCAAGGACGACACTCTCTTGATCTGGTTATCGAAAATAACTCAACGCCCAAGGCGGTATTATTACGGATGCGCGACCCCAGCAAATTAGAAAGCCCGCCCAACCAGTTTATGCGAAAGCTTCTTAAATTACCGTTAGACGGAGTTGCCGGACTATCGCCACCGGATAGCGCTACCAATACTCACTTTGCATCATTACGGGTTACTGCTGAGCCGGGTTTGGTGAGCAAGGAACAAAACACCCAAGGCGTGCGCTTTGGGTTTGACGAGGCAACCTTGCAGGCGTTTTCCGTTCTTGATCCCCGCGAAGCAGTAAGCATTGATATATATTGGTCAAATGGATTTGGCCGCAAAGATCGCCATAAAAGGCTGTTTGTCGAAGTTGGCGATTTTCTTGCCGCTAGAATGTTTGCCGAAGCAAAAGATTAAATTAAGAAGAAATCCTTGCAGTTACAGCCGCTATTTGCTCTGCCGCTGCCTGCGCCCGTAAGATATGTGATCTAGCGTCTAGTGTTTTAACTGTCGCAACTTTCATAGCTTCTTGATCCAATATTGGTAATTCTAGACTTATCGAGGTTCCTTGCCCAAGCTCTGATTGTACTTTGAACTGGCCATCGTGTAACTCGGCCAAAGCCTTGACCAGTGATAAGCCAAGACCGGTGCCTCTGGCATCGCTTGCCTTTGCGCTTTGTGCCTGTTGATATGGTTGCCCAACAAGGATCGCATCTTCTTGCGACATGCCAACACCATTATCCAAGACGCTCAAAGTCACTTTATTGCCGATGATGCTAACTTTAGTGGTGATAGTTCCGCCGCTAG
>JAKITZ010000148.1 GCA_021647805.1 Robiginitomaculum sp. | reverse complement strand
AAATATTGTGAATGCCAGCGGAATAGCAGATAGGCTTTTGGCGTTTTGCGTTGCAATTGTGGGGCGATTTCGTGGTGGGCTTGCGCAGGTGAACGTTGTCGCAAGTTTGATATTTTCTGGAATGTCAGGCTCTGCAATTGCAGATGCTGCCGGAATTGGCCGCATAATTATTGACATGATGCGCAAAGACAATCGCTACCCAGCTGGTTATGCCGCTGCTTTAACTGCTGCTTCGAGCGTGATTGGCCCTATTATTCCACCCTCCATTCCAATGATTCTTTATGCAATGATATCGGATACATCAATAGGCTATTTATTTCTTGGTGGCATTGTGCCAGGTCTTTTGCTTGCATCTTTTTTAATGATATATAATATTATTGCGGCAAGAAGGCGCAATTTCCCGCGTGACAAAACTATCAAATTAAAAAAAATACCAGGAATTACATTGCGTGCTTTCCCTGCATTGATGATGCCAGTAATCCTTTTGGCAGGCATATATGGCGGCGCAACAACTCCAACTGAAGCCGCAGCTGTTGCAGCAGCTTATGCTCTGATAATTGCTGTTGTATTTTATCGTTCACTATCGCTTAAGGCTCTTTATATTGCGATATTGGATTCAGCCCGTTCAACCTCCATTATCGGGCTGATAATTGCTTCGGCGCTAGTATTGAATTATCTTGTAGCCAGCGAAAATATTCCAAATCTGGTGGCAGCATGGCTTACCAGTATAGATTTTTCCCCTATGCTTTTCATGTTTGCAATTATGGCATTGTTTTTACTTCTTGGCGCTTTATTTGATGCAACCACTTTATTATTGATTGCTGTGCCATTATTTTTACCAACCGCAAGAGCGTTAGAAATTGATCTGGTCTATTTTGGTGTTGTTGCAACAATCAACATTATGATTGGCCTTATTACGCCTCCATACGGAGTATTATTATTTGTAATAAATGGCGTAACGGGTATTGCGCTTGGAGAAATAATAAAAGAAATCTGGCCGTTTATCGGTGTGCTAATCACTTGCTTGATGGTGCTTGTGCTCTGGCCAGATCTAATTCTTTTTGTGCCACGAATGTTTGGCTACCAAGGATAGTTTTCAAAAAAAACAAAAGCCATTTGCCAAATAAAAAATACAAATCATTTACTAAACTTGTTGCACCTTACCCCATCTTGCATTGTTTGAAGCTGAGAACAGGCTTCATCGGCCAAACTACACCTTTCCTGAAAAAAACAGCCCAATGGCAAATTTCGGTTAGATGGTAATTCAGTATTTTCAAGCGATGCATCCAAATCGCCAGCCTGCTGCATTTTTGGAACGCTTTCTAACAATAGTTTGGTATAGGGGTGGCGTGGATTATCTAGCACTGCTTCGCATCTGCCAATTTCTACAATTTGCCCAAGATACATCACCACAACCCGATCGCACATATGTCTAATTACCGAGATGTCATGCGAGATGAATATGTAGGTTAGGCCCTGTTGCTGTTTGAGATCATCTAGCAAATTAAGAATTTGTGCTTGCACTGAAATATCAAGCGCTGAGGTTGGCTCATCAAGCACGATAATTTTGGGATCAGAAGATAGAGCACGAGCAATCGCAATGCGTTGGCGTTGCCCACCAGAGAATTCATGTGGAAATCGATCCAACACTTCTGGACGCAGCCCAACTTTTTTTGCAAGTTCTGCAGCTTTAGTGCGCAACTGATGTTTAGATCGTTTTGTTCGTGCAAAAATCGGCTCGGTTATAATGCGCCATATCGGCATACGGGTATTCAAAGATGATTGCGGGTCTTGAAACACTATTTGCATCGCTGAAGCACTTTCAACCTGTCGCATTACCTTACCATTTGTTGGCTGCACCAATCCTAAAAGAATCATCGCCAAGGTGCTTTTCCCGCAACCAGATTCTCCTACCACGCCAATGGTTTCACCATTTTCTATGCGCAGATTAAGCCCGTTTAGTGCATGAGCATAGGCTTTGGGACGACCACGCCAATCCGCACCAACTGGAAATTTTAATTCAACTTCACATAACTCAATCACTGGTTCATTCATTATCTGACCTTTTCTAACAACCAACAGGCAGCTTTTTGAGTTTTTACTCCACTCATCACCAGCGAGGGTATTTTCACACAAAGGTCGTGGGCGTGATCACAGCGCTCACGAAAACTACAGGCTTCTTGTTTTATTGTCAGCTTTGGCACAGTTCCCGGGATTGATTCTAGCCTTTGTCCCTTTGTGCTACTTTCTGGCAGGGCACGAACCAATGCCTGCGTGTAGGGATGTGCAGGTGCGCTCAATACGAGTTTAGTTGGCCCTTCTTCAACGATGCTGCCAGCATACATTACATAGATACGGTCACAAAATTGGCTGACCAATGCAAGATCATGCGAGATAAATAAAATCGCTGTTGAAGTTTTCCTCGCCTTTGCTCTCATTAGTTGCAAAACCTGCCTTTGCACGGTCACATCAAGTGCGGTGGTCGGCTCATCGGCGACCAATAAACGAGGCGAACAAGCAAATGCCAGCCCAATCAGAATACGTTGGCGCATACCACCTGAAAGCTCAAACGGATATCTTTGTAAAATTTCTTCTGCATCATTAATGCGCATGTCCTGCAAAAGGCAAAGCGCAAGATTGCGTGCTTCTTTTCTTTTTTTACCAGTATGCAACTGGATAACTTTAAACATTTGTTTGCCAATGGTCTTGGTAGGGTTTAGTGCGGTTTGCGGTTCTTGAAAAATCATCGCAACTTGATTGCCACGCAAGGAATTCATTTCAGCCTCAGATATTTTTAATATATCATGTCCGAGCATTGTGATATTGCCATTGGTGAGGCGAAAACTGCCCTTTGGAAGCAGGCGTAGCGCCGCCATAGCTGTAACCGATTTAGCAGAGCCACTTTCTCCAACAATGCCGACAATCTCGCCCTCATCCACATATAGTGATACACCGTTGATCGCATGAACCGCCCCTTGATAGATAGGAAAGTTCAAGTGCAAATCTTCTATTTTGAGTATGGTTTTATCTGACATATCAATGGGCATTTTGTTTTGGATCAAGGATATCACGAATGCCATCGCCAAAAATATTAAAGGCAGTGGCCGTCAAAAGAATGGCAAATCCGGGAAAACCAGAATACCACCATTGATCAAGTATATAATTACGCCCAGTAGCAACCATTGCGCCCCATTCAGCGGTTGGTTGTTGTGCGCCTAAACCAATGAATGATAAAGCCGCAGCTAAAAGAATAGTATTTCCAAGATCAAGAGTTGCCTGAACAACAATAGGCGACAAAATGTTTGGTATCACGTGCCAGCGCAATATGTGCCACCGGCTGGCTTTGAATGTTTGAGCGGCTGCAACATAGGGCATTTCTCGCACCAATAAAGCCTGCCCACGTGATAATCTAACGTAATAAGGTATTCGTACAATCGCAATCGCAAAAGCTGCATTAACAAGGCTTGGCCCTAGAGCTGCTGCAAGCGCCATAATCAAAACCAAAGATGGCACAGATAGAACCACATCCATTATACGCATAGTAATAGTATCAAACCATCCACCAATCAGTCCCGATAATGCCCCAATAAGAGTGCCTATAAAACCAGCCACGATAACTACACCAAAACCCACCGCAATCGAAAGCCTGCCACCAAATAAAATTCTGCTATAAATATCACGCCCAACTTCATCTGTGCCAAAAAAATGATCTGCAGAAGGTGATGCTAATCTAGCTCGAAGATCAATGGTGTTGGGATCATGGGTTGCAAAAATTGGCGCAAAAATTACTAATATTAAAATGAGTAATATGACAACTAGACCAACCATGGTTAGGGGAGAGCCAGTTAGCTGATACCACAAATAGCGCCAATCTATAAAAGAGCGCTTCTTTATTGGCTTTTCTTGCTTTGCTGATTTTTCTTGCAATATTTCACTCATCACGAAATCCCTCTAATGCGAGGATCAACCATCATATAAATGAGATCAACTGCCAGATTGACCATTACATAGGCCAGCGAAACAACAACGGTGAAACCCATGACCGCCGGAAAATCAAGCGCTTGAATTGAACTCACCACATAAGCGCCCATTCCGGGCCAAGCGAAAACAGTTTCGGTAAGTACAGCGCCGTAAAGTAAATCACCAACCGCTAGTCCGAGAACTGTAATCGAAGGGATCATCGCATTTGGTAGTGCTTCCGTGAACACTATTGAAAACTCGCTTACCCCATTGGCACGTGCGGTTCTTATATAATCTTGTTTTAGCTCCTCAAGCATTGCTGATCGAACTTGGCGCGCAACAACACCAAGATGAACAAATCCTAAGGTAAATGCTGGAAGTATCAGATGACCAACAACAGACTTAAAGGCTGTAAAATCTCGTGCAATCAAACTATCTATTAACAAGAAACCCGTTACATGTTGCGGCATGGCTATATTTTGATCAATGCGCCCTCCTCCCGGAAATATTCCTAATTTTCCATAGAAAAATACTATCAACAACAATCCTAGCCAAAAAGCAGGCGTGGAAATACCTATAACAGAGATAATGCGCACGAGATGATCAATCGGTTTATTTTTCCAGACAGCAGAGGCCACTCCAAGCGGTATTCCCATAGCAATGGCCAACATGAGCGCAACGATGGCTAACTCCAATGTCGCAGGAAAGAATATCTTTAAATCTTCAAGAACAGGACGGCGTGTGCGAATAGAAGTGCCTAGATCACCCTGAGCAACCCCGACAATATATTTACCATATTGTTCATAAAGCGGTCTATCAAGACCAAGATCATTGCGGATTTTTTCGACAATTTCAGCTGTTGCCCTATCACCAGCAATCAAACGAGCTGGATCACCCGGAATTAAATTTGAAATAGTGAAAGTAATCAGCGTAACGCCAAACATCACAAATACCAAAAACACCAATCTTTTGCGGATCACGTTGAGAAATGACATTCTGATTTACCTTTAATAAAAGAGGGAAGCAAACAAAGCGCAGGGTATTATACCCCGCGCTTTTTAGTATTTACAATGTTAAAATCGCCTATTTACTCATTTCAGCGAAGTTAAAAATATCTTCAAGCATCGGATTAAACACAAACCCCGACACACCAGAATTCATCGCAATGCGATAATCTTTCTGGAACAGATAGACATAAGCCGCTTCATCGGTAACGAGCTTTTGCAACTCACCATAAAGGGCAGTTCTCTCATCTTGAGAAGTGCTAGCGATGGCATCTTTTAAGATTTCATCAACCCGAGCATTAGTGTACCAGCTTCTATTGCCCGCAAGTCCATGACGAGAACTATCGAACCAGTAGTTGGTAAACATATAAGGGTCAGCAAAATCTGGGCTCCAGTTACCTGTAGCAATCCCAAAGTTACCAGTATCAAAACGCTCACGCATAGTAGCATTAGCGAGTTTCTCTAAAGTTACATTCAAACCCAATTCCGTTAAGAAAGCCTGTGTTGCAATAGCAATCGGCTCCCAGTTTGGATCATTATTTGAATAAAGAAATGTGATGTCCTTAGTGCTAGGATTAGCAGCAGCTAAGATTTTCTTAGCCTTATCAAGATCACGCTTATATTGAACGATGGTCTTGTCTTGTCCCCACATACCTTCTGGAATCGGACCTTGCATTTGCTTACCATTACCACTCAAAATCCCGTCGATAATGCCCTGATAATCAATGGCATATGAAATGGCTCGACGAACATCTTTATTATCAAGCGGAGCTACCGTATTATTCATATAGAGATAGGTAACTTTCAGACTTGGATAGGCGTTCACAGAAACTCCATCAGTGCCGCTTAGTGCGTCCAACTGATCAGTTGGCAGGCTTTCAGCAATATCAACGTCACCAGCTTCAAGCTGCAAACGTCTAGCTGATGCTTCAGCAATAATTGACACTCGAATTGTCTTAAACATTGGCGCAGTACCGCCATAATGTGGATTTGGTTTTAATACCAAAGCCTGACCACGTTCCCAACTATCTAATAGATAAGCACCAGAGCCAGCTGAATTGGCAGAAAGCCAAACTGTGCCATCATCGCCGCCTTTGTCTGCAACATTAGGGTTGACAATAGATGCGCCATTATTAGCTAAAGTATATAGAAATGGTGCAAATTGTTTTTCGAGTTTGAACTGCACTTCCATTGGACCTGTGGCTGTAACCTCAACTCCACCAGGAAATGCCTCAGAAGGGCCTTGTCCAATACGAAACAATCGCTCAAAAGAATAAACAACTGCTGCTGCATTAACAGCAGTGCCGTCGTCAAATGCATTGCCTTCACGTATAATAAACGTCCATGTCAGTCCACCATCAGATTCTTTCCAGCTTTTTTCTATT